>SLSB01000233.1 GCA_007130675.1 Candidatus Hydrogenedentota bacterium
GCAACCACCATCGAGGTGCTGACGCCGGACTTTCGGGGCGATGCGGCCGCGATCAAAACAGTCCTCGATGCCCGCCCCGAGGTGTTTGGCCATAACATCGAAACCGTCGAGCGGCTGTACGGTATGCTGCGCCATCGCAAACTCACGTACCGCCAGGCCCTCGAGGTGCTGAGCACTGCCGCATCTATGGGTACAGAGGTTGTCGTGAAATCCGCCTTGATGGCGGGTCATGGGGAAACCCCCGACGAGGTTCACCGCACGCTTGCAGATCTCCGGGACGTGGGATGCGAAGCCGTAGCCATCGGTCAATACCTGCGCCCGACCCCGAAGCAGCGCCGCGTAGTCGAGTTTGTTTCCCCCGAACAGTTCGAGGAATACGAGGCCCTCGCCTACCGGCTAGGTTTCCGGTTTGCGGTCGCCGGACCCTTCGTGCGCAGCTCGTACCGGTCCGATGAATTGATGGAATCTCACGGGCGCGCGCATCATAAGCGCTAACATAAGGAAGTTTGTAGACCGGAAATGCTTTTTGGGGTTCAACTGTCTTTTGCCGTTCGTGGTCGAAAGTGCCGCAGGCACGATAGAAAATAGCCCCGGGTGGCAACCCGGGGACTCGAGATTGCACCACAACATGAGTCCCGGCAGGGACGGTAGAATAATGCCCGTTATGAGCCCCATCATATTGAGCACTGATCCGTCTCTGCCGTCCCTTACGGGACTGGACTTGTTTGGATATGCAAGTCCCCGGGTTGCCACCCGGAGCTACGCTATGGCGTGCCTTCGGCACTCGGGGACTGGACTTGTTTGGATATGCAGGTTCACAGGTTTCCGTCCCATAAGCGCCAGCATACGATAGTTTTCGGCCGCTTTCGTTGATATGGACGGGGAAATCTGCTTTCTGCTTTTGTTCTCAAGAATATCTGTGCAGATTTGCAGCTCAAAATGAATGAGTTCATGATTGTTTTGGCGCGTATGGGCACGCGCACCGGCAGGCCTGACGTATTTTGCATAGCGCGCGAAAGGAGAAGAACCACATGGCAGAAGACGTAAAACTCCCCTCGTTGGGAGAAGACGCCCCGGAAACCGCTACCGTCTCGCAGTGGCTCGTTGCTGAAGGCGGACGTGTACAGGCTGGCGAAGACTTGGTCGAGATGACCACCGACAAGGCCGCGTTCAATGTGCCAAGCCCTGCCACGGGCACTGTCGTCAAGATTGTGGCCCAGGAAGGGCAGGACGTGCAGGTGGGCGGGCATCTCTGCGTCATCGAGTAATCTCGGGAAGAAGTCAACAGACCAAGGCGTGGGTTCGCGCAGTGGCGGGGAATCGTCACAATGACGGTCGGGGTTCGTCGGCCGGTCATATTCTTTCCCCTAGGATTGGGGGAAATCACGCAGTTTCTTGCATCAAGTACAGGCCATGCCTGCTCTTTCGGGATTTTCGGCCCGCCCTTAGTATGAATTTCACTAAAATCGACACTTTCGGGCGAGGCATAAGACTTGCGATGTGATATACTGAGCAATGTACAGTTTTGAAGGGGAAACCAGCGTCAGCGCTTTGCGCGGGCGGTCGTTTCCAAACACTGGAGGGAAGGTAATGAAAGGTAGCAAGAATGCAATGCGAGCAACGGGCCTGCTGTGCGCACTGCTTCTGGTAGTAGCTGCAACGGGGTGTCCTCAGCTGGACCCTGATCAGCCGGACCCGGATGGTAAGGCGCTTCTTACCACAGTCTTCACGGGAGATGGCGCGCCTCTGGCGAACAAGATCCTCGAGGCCTTGAAGCCGGGACCCGTGGCGGTCGAAGACATTGAGAGTCTCACTGTAACGATCACGCGGATTGTCTTGGACCTTGACAAGGCCGAACCAGCGGAAGAGGACCCCGAAGAGGGCGAGGAAGAAGAGAAGAACAACGCGTCGAAGGTCGTGGTTTTTTCGGGTGAGATGCCCGTTAACGTCCTCGATCTCAGCGGCGTTTCGCAGTTGATCTCGCTCGAGGAGGTTCCCGCCGGGCGCTACACCAAGATTCGCCTCGAAATCAAAGACCCCGAACTGGTCCTCAAGGCGGATCCCGAGACGGTCGTCACAAACATTCACCTGACCGCTAACGCGCGTCTCTTCATCGGCGTCGATTTTGAACTGGAAGACGGCGCGAACCGTATTCTGGTCCTGGATTTCGGCGGAATTCACCTCGTGCGGACCGGTCACGGCGGGTACGTCTTGACGCCGCAACTTCGGGCCAGCCTCGAGATTTTGACGGTTGAAGACACCTTTGTGCGGGGCGTCATCGCTTCCGTCGATTACGAAGTGAACAGCTTTGTACTGCTCGTTGAGGGCGGCGAAATCGCCGTGACGTATACGGAAGAGACGGAAATCTTCCTTCCCACGGACGACGCTGAAACTCCGACGGGAACCGAAGCAGACCTGGTCGCGGGCTTAGAGGTCTACTGCTTCGGCGCGCTTTTCTCGGACAACACGATGGCGGCGGTCCGCATCGAGATCCTGCCCGAAGAAGACCCTGAGGAAGAAGACCCTGAGGAAGAGGACCCTGAGGAAGAGGACCCTGAGGAAGAAGACCCAGAAGAAGAAGACCCAGAAGAAGAAGACCCTGACGAAGAAGAATAGTACCTTGCGGCATGTGTGCCCGGGCACTCGCGGGCAGGCCGCATGCACGTCAGAACATGATAACCGCCCGGCGGCGAACGCCAGCAGTTCGCAGCCGGGCGGCCCTTCTTTTGCAGGGTCATTTTCCTGATGCACAAAAAGACCCCATGCGGTATGATGTGCCCATGATAATGCGGTTCTTGCAAAACATGTCCATCCGTGCCCGAGTCGGGGCCGCACTGGTAATCGTGATGGCGGGGTACACGGTCATCCATCAAGTCGTTGACCGAGTTACCATAAGCCGCGCGATGCTGCATTACGAAAAGGAACAAGCCAGACGCGATCTGCTCCGCTGCCAAAGAGCCCTCGAGCGTGAGATTCGCCATATCCTGGTAGTCACGGCAGACTGGGCTGCGTGGGACGATACCTACGCATTCATCGAGACGCATGACCCCCGATATATTGCGTCCAATCTCGTCGTGGAGACGTTCTATGACAGTGGCATTAACCTGATCTGTTTTTTTGACCGAGACGGCGGACTTGTCTGGGGCGAAGCACACGACCTGGAACAAGAGCAACAGCTCGATCTGGCGCCCTTCATGGTATTTCCCCGCACACTCGAGGTGGACGATGATTCTCCTCCCGGCTCATTGGCGGGGATCATGTTGGTTGGCGAAGTTGCCATGCTCGTGGCGTGTCATCCCATACTTACCAGTGAAAACACTGGGCCGAGTAGGGGAACCGTGGTCATGGGGCGTCTTCTGACGCCTGCCGTGCTAACCGCGTTGCAGCATCAGACCCAAGTTGAATTTTGCCTGCGCCCCATCCGCAACGATGATAAGAGGGACGCACAGTTGCTTGCCGAGATTCAGGCGGGAGGAGGGACAGCGCTCGATAGTTCCGATACCGATACGTTGCATGTCTCAGGGAGGCTAACGGACTTTTTCGGCGTTCCGGCACTGTTGCTCGAGGCGCACATTCCGCGCGCGGCAAGTCTCGAGGGCCGCCGTATCATCCAGTTCGGTATGCTGTCGACCATAGTGTCTAGTCTTCTGTTTCTGCTTGCGCTCATGATTGCTCTTCGCTACACGGTGCTTGCCCCTATGAGCCGCCTTACCCGGGCGGTTGTCCGCATAAGCGAGACTGGGGACGTTTCGGAGCGCTTAGCCTGCAACCGCGGTGACGAAGTGGGCCAGCTTGCCCGCGAGTTCAACAGTCTCCTCGACACGATCGAGTCGAACGTCCGCCAGCAGGCCGAGGCCGCTGAAGTGTTACGGGAAAACGCCGCGCACCTGCGAGCTATCATGCAGGCCGCGCGGGACGCCGTATTTACCGTCACCCCCAGCAGCACCATTGAATCGGCTAATCCGGCAGCCCAAGCCATATTCGGATGGCCTGTCGAGCAGCTGATAAACCGGCCCGCCGACGCATTGCTCAACACTACAGGAACGGTCCGCGGAGGTATGGCGGCTATTCTCGAAAAGGCTTCGGAACTGCCCGAGGGGTTTCGCAACGAGGTGATAGGAATCCGCAGAGATGGAACGACCTTTCCGGCGTATCTGATGGTCAAGGATTATGCGGTTGAGTCGGGGACGATGTATGTCCTTTTTGTGGCCGACCTTACCGAAATCAAGAATATGCACGAACGCTTGCTGCGTGATCGGCACTTGGCCTCGATCGGTGAGATGGGCGCCTCCATCGCGCACGAAATCCGTAACCCGCTCACCGGGATCAGCAGTGCCTTGCAAGTACTCAGGAAGAATACGAACTACGACGAGGATGAGCGCACGATTTTCGAGGATATTCTTGTCCAGATTAAGCGAGTAGACCGAACGGTAAGCAACCTGCTCACATTCGCCAAGTCTTGGCGTCTGGACTGCCAATGGTGTAATGTTAAGCGCATGTTGACGCGGGCGTGGGAAGAGGTCGAATGCCAGAACGCCCCGAGCAATGTTGTCTTCGCACTGGAAATCGATGACCATGTCGAGGCTATCGCGGACCCTGGCCTATGTCACCAAGTGTTCTGCAATGTGCTACAGAACGCGACTCAGTCCATGCCAGGTGGGGGACAGATACGGGTATCTGCATCGAGTGACACGCGGCATGTTCGTGTCACAGTTGCTGACGACGGCATTGGTATGGAGCCGGAGGTTCTGAAGAAGGCCACGAGCCCTTTCTTCACAACCCGCGTCAAGGGCACGGGCTTGGGGCTCGCGATTTGCCAGCGAATTGTGGAGGCACATGGGGGAAGCATTTGCATTGACAGTGTGCCGAAGACAGGCACGGAGGTTGTGATAACCCTTCCCGTGGAGGATACCCATGCCGAAGCACATCCTGGTGGTTGACGATGAGAGGCTTATCCGGTGGTCGTTGTGCGAACGCCTGACGGAAGAGGGCTATGTCTGCGTGGCCGCGGAAGATGGCGCGCGAGCAAGGAAAGAGGTTGAAGCACAGGCCTTCGACCTCGCTCTGCTTGACTTGCGCTTGCCCGATGTGGAGGGCACGGATCTCATCGAGGAGATTCTCGCCAGCAGGCCGGAGCTTCCTGTCATCATGATCACCGCCTACTCGAGCGTTGACACCGCGGTCACGGCGATGAAACTCGGGGCGTGCGATTACATCTCCAAGCCCTTTGACATGGACCAGATTGTTGCGTCGGTGCGCAACGCGCTCGAGGCCAAAGAGGGCGGTGCCGGGGCTGGTGAAGCCCATAAATTCGGACTCAAGAATCTTCTCGGGAACAGCCCGGTGATGCGCGAGATCAAGTTGATGGCCCGCAAGCTGGCCGACACCGACGCCACGACCATCCTGCTTCTTGGAGAGACTGGCACGGGGAAGGATATGTTTGCCCGCGCCATCCACTACGATTCCGCGCGGGTCGACAAGCCGTTCATGAATATCACCTGCACGGCGTTGCCCGATTCGCTGCTGGATTCCGAGTTGTTCGGATACGAAGAGGGCGCGTTTACCGACGCCCGCAAACAGAAGAAGGGGCTGTTCGAGCTTGCTGATGGCGGGACCGTGCTGCTCGATGAGATCGGCGACATGTCCGCCGAGCTTCAGGGCAAACTGTTGCGCGTCATCGAGGAAAAGGCCTTCAAACGGATTGGCGGCACGGAAGACATAACGGTCAATGTGCGCATCGTTGCCGCGACCAACCGCGACCTCGAGAAAGCCATTGCCGACCGTGTTTTCCGTGAAGACCTCTATTACCGCCTCAGCATCATCCCGATCTGCCTGCCGCCCCTGCGCGAACGCCGCGAAGACATTCCCATGCTGGCGGAGCGTTTTCTTGAAATGGCTTGCGACGAACACGAGCGTGCCCGCAAGACCTTTACGCCCGCGGCCATTGAGCGGCTCGGCATCCAGGAATGGCCCGGCAATATTCGCCAGTTACGCAACGTAATCGAACGCACAGCCCTGTTGTGCGGCAAAGGCAAGATCGACGCGGATGACCTCGAACTCGGCCCCCATCCAGGAGCCGAGCGCGCGGCAAGACAGAAGTTTTCCGTGGTCCTGCCCGAAGAAGGGTGCGACATCGAGCAGATCGAACAAGAACTTGTTCAGCAAGCGCTCGAGCGCACCCGGTGGAATCAGTCGCGTGCCGCGCGCCTCCTCCACATGACGCGGGATCAGGTCCGCTACAAAATGGAGAAATACTGCCTGAAAAAACCTGGAGTGGGAAGCCCGTGATGGGGACTTTGCCCCGCCAAGTGAGCAAAATTCCCCAGTCTGCCGAAAAACCTTCCTTTTGGCGGACCGCCACGAAAGGGAGATGCGATGCGGTTCATTCACAAGTTGTTTTTTGATATAGGCTTACCCCTGGAATCGAATATGTGCTATACTATGGCATGGAAGTTGCTTTCTAGAGAAGAACACATGATATGGGGACCTAACGACAGGACGACAGCTATGAAACGACCAGTCATCCGAGCACGGCGACGGAGGCTCCCGGACAATGCGGGCGTGACGCTTTTCGAAGTCATGGTCGCGGCGGGGGTTACGCTTGTCGCGATCGTGGCCGCCATGGGCTCAGTTGTCAGCATTGCCTCCACCAGCACGGTGTCCGAGACCCAAATTATGGCCACCAACATCATATCGAGCGTGATGGAGCAATTGCGCACGATACCGACCAGTGATGTCGTGGCCTTTGATCCGCCCGCCGACCTTGCCCGCCGAACTGGAACGGCGATCCAAGTAACCTGTTTTGACACCAGCGGCGACGGGCACCAGACACCGTTTGACCCAAGCGCGGCGGGCGTCACCCTGCCCAATCCACTGCCAGTCGAGGTGATGGTAACGTGGCGCGATAATCACGGCCGGCCCTATACCAAGCGTTCAAGTGCACTGCTTCCGAGGAGATGACCCATGAACAAACGCGGATTTACACTGCTCGAGCTGATGATATCGATCGCGGTACTCGCGATCGTTTCAGGCGCCCTGTATACGGCCTCGATGGTGCTTACGCAGGCGGCCCAATCGCAGGAAGCCAAGACCACGACGATCGACAATGCGCAAAGCGGCATGATGCTTATGGTGCGCAATATCCGGCAGGCGAGCGCCAACAGTATCAACTGGAATGACTTGCCCGGGCCGGTGTTGACCTTTCGCGCGGCACAGGACGTGAGCGGCAACGGCACGGCGGTGGATATCGGCGTGAATCTCGAGCTGGGTCCCGTGCGCACCCTGACGCGCGATGTGAATGATCTCAACGGCGACGGGATCACCGACCGCCAGCTCGTTTTGGTGGAAGGCGGCCAGGCGCGCGTCATCACCAACGGGTTGCTTCCCGATGATGGCGTCTTGAATCGGGGATTGTGGTTCGAGCAGGTGGGCCGGGGCGTGCGCATCACGCTTCAGACGGAAGAAGCCGTACTCCATCAGACGATGCCCATGCGAACCACGTTGGTCGAAACGGTTGTGCCCCGAAACTGAGGAAAACGAACCATGTGCTCTTATGAAAATGCCCGAAAATGGAACGCATCGTGTTGGAATGCGGCAGCGTGCCGCGCCCATGCGAAGCACCGGGCGGGAGGTTTGCTCATGCAATCTACCACACGTTCGAACAAAGCTGGAATTGCCCTGCTTACCGCGACGATCTTCCTCGCCGTCGCCATGTTGATTCTCGCGTACATGACCTCGCGGGTGGTGCAACAGAATTCGCAGGTCAACCGCTATGTCGAGTTCAAAGACTGTTTTCTCGGGCTGGAATCTGCGTATGCGCAGTCGCTTGCCGACATCGAGACAGGGAACACCGGTATGCTCGGACTCGGCACATGGTCGCCCTTCGATGGCGGCAGCTTCGCATTGCCGACCTTTGACACCGAAGACATTGCGCCGTTGCAAGTTCCGGGCATGCCCAACGTCGAGTACATGGCCGTGGCCCAGAATTGGGGCAACGACGGCATCGACAATACCGGCGACGGGAGCATCGACAACGACGCGGAGCAATGGGTGTACACACTGCATCTCTTCGCGCGCAACGCAGGTATCCAGCGGCGCGCCGAGGTCGTGGTCAGGGCCACCGACGTCAATGTCTGGCGCAATGCTATCTTTGGCGGCACCGGGCAGGCGGGCGGTCTGATCAACGGCAACGTCAGTGTTCACGGGTCGGTGCATCTGCTCGGCACCGATATCGCGGCCGGCGGGTTGGCCGTGGCCGCCATCGATATGAGCGGGACGAGCCTCATACATAACAACTATAAGACCCTCTCGGCCGCCCTTCGGGCACGCATCCCAGCACCGCCGCAACGCATGTGGAACGGAGAACTCGTCGAAACACTCAATTCCACTCTTCGCGTCAAGAACGGTCTGGTGGGCATGTCGGGCAACTCCGAAATCGGCGAACCCGACATTCCCGGAAGTGGGTTCAAGGAAACCATGGACGGCACCTTTATCAACGACGGCTGGACCGGCAACAGCGTTCAAAACGACGGCGGCCGGGGCATTCCAACGCGCGTATCCAGTGATAACGGATGGGATGAGTATTACGATCTGGGCGACAGGGTTAGTTTGCCGGTCTTTGCCGATGACTGGCGCGAACCGGTAACCGGTGCCACGGTGCTCAACCCGAACACCGGTGTCAACTACAGCCACGAAGAGTACTTCGAGACGCTGGCCGGCACTCCCTACGAAGGCGACATAGTGATCAATGCCCGCAACGATTTTTTCTACTACAACGCCACCCGGCCCAACGACACTGACCCGGCGAACCGCCTGCCTACCGACAACTACCTGCTCTTCGACTCCGACACCAACGTGTTCGAGATAAATGGCCAGATCGAGGTCAACGGCAACTTTACTCTCACCGGGCAGGGCAACCAACGCACCATGAACTATACCGGCCGGGCCGCGATTCTCGTGCGCGGTGATGCGGCCATCGAAGTCAACCTGCTCTCGAGGAATGCCGACGGCTCGACGGACAACAGCTTTCCGATAGCCAACTGCATCGGCATCATGGCGGAAAACAATATGGACGTCGGCATGACCGCCCAACTGACAATCATGGGCGGGTTTTACGCCCAGAACCGTGTGCGAAGCCAGAGACAGAGCACCATTCTGGGAACAATGGTTGGCAATTACTTTGACATGGGAACGAACGTGCCCGATATCTATCAGGTTCCTGCTCTTGCGGATAACCTCCCGTATGGTATGATTGGGGCGTATCCGCTGTTGGTGTTCCAGCAGATGTCCTGGAGAGAACTGGGCGTGGATGTATGAGCAAAGAAGAGCTTCTTGACGGTTTACGGAAAAACTGGTACCTCATAGCAGCCCTTGCCGTCATTGGGGTGTTCGTGGTGGTCAGGCTCATGGCGGACTCGGGCACGGCCCCCGCCGTGGACACGGCGGAGGCGCCGCAGCTTCCGCCCGCTCGCGAAAGCCTCGGGGCTCTCGAGCAAGCCACCCGGCCCGACGAACAGGCCCGGGCACGCAGGCAAATCGAGGAATACCAGCAGACGATCGAGGCTGAGCCCGAGGCCGAGAATACCCCCGCGTATTTGATGGCCATGGGAAATCTTTACCGGCAACGGTTGAGCGACCTTGAGAGCGCGGCAACCTGTTACGAGCGCATCATCCTCGAGTTTCCCGACGCGGAAGAGGCTCGCCTCGCATTTATCCAGCTCGAGGCCTGCTACCTCACCCTCGAAGATACCACCGGATTGCGATGGGTCTATACGAAGATGCTCGAGGCCTTCCCGGAAGATTCCCAGGAGCACCAGTACGCCGCCACGAACCTCCGAGACCTGTAACCCGCGCGGATGAGGTTTTCAACGTCCTGTACACGGGCAGGGGCCGTGAAGGAAGCATCCCAGCCGTCCTTGTTTCCGTTATAGGCCCCCCGCCGCCGGCGGCCGGGACAGTCCAGACATGCGGGCTGTACGAGCACCAATCCTTACGGTCATAATAGGCGGGTCCGGCAATTGAAGACTCGCCGCCTCGGCGGTCCAGGCCATATGTCACCAGTAGGTTTTGTTTCTTGTGATTCCGTTGCATGTACATAGCCATTACTCGCTGCAGGAAGGAACCGCCACGCCTTCGCAACTGGTCGAACGGGCGGTTTCTTACGGCCTGTCCGCATTGGCGCTTACCGACACCGGCGGACTGTATGGCGCCATTCCGTTTTACCAGGCCGCCCGCGCCGCCGGCATTAAGCCGCTGATTGGCGCATGCCTCGACCATGTGGTGTTGCTGGCCCGAGACCGCGAGGGCTATGCCCAGCTCTGCCAGATGGTTACGGCCTACCATCTTGATGAAGGGTTCGCGCTTGCCCCACAGTTGCGTGACTGCGGGCGGGTGTTCGCGATTTCCGGAGACGTCGAGCGTATCCAGCGGCTTTGCCGGGGCGGGGTAACGCCTCTGGTTGCCCTGACCCATCACGGCGACGCGGCTTCACGCTACCAGGCCACCCGGCAATTCGACCTGGCTTCGGAACTCGGGCTGCGTTGCGTGGCGGTGAATCCCGTGTATTTTCTGCGTCCTGAAGACTACCGCATCCACCGGGTGCTGGCCGCGATCCGCCACAACGCCACGGTCGACACGCTCGAAGAGGGAGATGCCGCGCACCCGGGCTGCTGGTTTCGGTCGCCCGAGGAGATGCGGCGGCTGTATGCGGATTGGCCTGAAGCGCTTGAAAACGCGGAATGGGTTGCCGGGGAGTGCAATATCGAGCTTTCACTCGGGACGCCGCTGTTTCCCGGGTTTGAACTTCCCCCGGACGAGACGCCGTTTTCGTATTTGTGGAAACGCGCGTTCGAGGGGTTGCAACGCCGGTACCGGCCGCTTACCCGCCAGGTTGTGGAACGGCTGCATTATGAACTCGACGTTATCGAGCGCCTGGGTTTTGCCCCTTACTTCATTATCGTTTGGGACATTGTCAATTTCGCGCGTGAGCGCAGCATCCCGATAGTGGGGCGGGGGTCCGCCGCGAACAGCCTCGTGGCCTACGCCCTCGGCATCACCCGCGTTGACCCATTCAAGTACGACCTGTATTTCGAGCGGTTTTTGAACCCTTCCCGAAGTGATTGCCCGGATATCGACCTCGATATCTGCTGGCGCCGCCGCGAACAGGTCGTCGATTACGTGTATCAGCGGTATGGCGCCGAACATGTCGCCATGCTTGCGTCCTTCAACACCTTCCAGGCCCGTTCGGCCGTGCGCGAGGTGGCCCGGGCCATGGGGCTCGGCAGCGGCGAGATAGGCGAGGTCACGCGCCGGCTGCCCCACTACCACGCGGGCGACATCAAGACCGTGGTCGAACATTTGCCCGAATGCCGCGGACTGCCCATTCATGAAGAGCCCTGGCGGTCGATTGTGAGTATCGCCGAGACCATCGACCAGTATCCCCGCCATATTTCATTGCACCCCTGCGGACTGGTGATCGCTCCCGAGCCGCTTACCCGCTTCGTACCGCTTCAACGCGCCGCCAAGGGTATCGTGGTCACCCAGTA
>SLSB01000003.1 GCA_007130675.1 Candidatus Hydrogenedentota bacterium
TAAGTTGTGTCCGTGCGTTATTGCTTCAGGACTCTTTCATATGTTTATCCTTGAGTCGAGATCTCAATTTTCGTGCATCGCTGTCGACCGGCGTTCTTCCACGAGCGCACTGTAGGCCGGTTGGCGTTTCTGTATATTCTCCCGGATCGGATTTTTCGCCTGTCGGATACGAATGGGTTAAAGGGACAGCACGAGCAAGCACGAGGCTATTGAACCGGGAAGGAGAGCCATCTGGTTGCACCGGGAGTACCCCAGCACCATTCGGATCGCCAAGTAAAACCAGAAACTGGACAGCAGCCTGATGACGTGGCCGGTTTCTGCCCGACCGTTTATTTCGGTTGAGTGCGGCCGCCGAATTCGGGCGCGGCCATTTCTCTGGGGAATTCCTTCCAGCACATTTCTGGGTATGGTGTGTCGTTTTCCAGCCATAGGGGCTGGGAGTCAATCGGCACATGGTGCCCAGGCGTTCGAGTATGCGACGAATCAGAGAAGTGTTGCGTCAACGGTGGGAATGTGGCTTGAGCGAAGCAAGGGCTGGAGGAGGCTGATGCTTGTGGATTGTCCGGATGCAATGGCCCATGGGGTGAAACGGGTTTCCATTTGAACACCGGAGAATAGGGACGGGAATGAACCACGGAGAGCATGGTGACACAGAGCAGGAGAAAACTCTCCGTGGTCTCTGAGCTCTCCGTGGTTAAGGCTGATCCGCCTTTAGGCTGTCACATCCTGCAACTGGACCACATCCCCAAGCGCCTCGAATTCAGGGCTATCGCTGCTTCGCCTCTACTCTCGCTACTTCAAAGCCGTTACTCAAATTTTGCCAAACCTTTGCTCGGGCTTTGCGCTAGGTTGTTATAGTAACGAATTGCCGGAATCGGCATGTGTCACCATTGTATACACTTTGGCGCACCGTACTGGAAATGTACCTCCGCAGCCTCACAGGAGGAAGGGATTCTTCTATGCCGAAGAAGAGCACGGTCGTCGCCGTTTACCCGAGACACACGGATGCGGAAGCCGCCATCAAGGAGTTGCGGCGTGCGGGGGGCGATCTAAAGAGGCTCTCCAATGTTGGCACGGATTGCCACACCGAGGAACACGTTGTCGGGTACTACAATAGTGGGGACCGGAAGAAGTACTGGGAAAAACTTTCCGCGTTCTGGGGGGGTATCTGGAGCGTGCTTTTATGGGGAATCCTCCTTGCCAAAAGTGAGGGCACGAGGATGCGCACCCTAACGCGCTCATGGCGCGCGGAGAATCAGCCCCAACAGCACTGCACGTTCGCGGGATCCCGTTTCCTGCTCCAGCACACGACCGACATGGCGCGATCGGTCGCTTCCTGCAATCGCGTCATGACGGTCGTCACCAGAGAGCACCGCACGATCTTGAACGAACCGGCGAACGGGCGCCTCCCGGATTGGTCGCCAAGCAGCCGTGTACCTGGGCAGTGCCGGGAGTTCTCCCGCCGGCATCCCATCTACCGGCAAACGCCCCGGAGACCGCCATTGTCATCATCCCTCCCTGTGACCTTATGTGATGGGTCCTTGCTGGAACGCTGCAAGGTCACGCGAATAGGAGCGCGTCGTCTTGCCACATAGTCTACCGAAAATGGTCGAGAAGTTGGGACGCCTTACAAGCTGGCATCAGATTGCTGGAGGCGGTGGCCGGCTGCATCTGACAACGGATGAGCAGCCGCTTCGTGAGGAGATCTATAGCCTTATCCAGTTGGAGCATCACGCCAAGGTGCTCGCGGGGCGGCATGAGCTCGCGGCGGGAGTCGCGCCTGATCGGCTCATCGCGAGACTGGAAGACAATAGACAGATGCTGCTGCGGACATACGACCTGGTTACAGCGGCCGTCGAGAAGGACCGCGGGATTGTGCCTGCGGCCGAATGGCTGCTGGACAATTTCTACTTGATCGAGGAACAAGTCCACATAGCCCGGCGTCATTTTCCCCGGTCTTACAGCAAGGGATTGCCCCGGTTGTCGCGAGGCCCGGCGGCCGGTTATCCGCGGGTTTACAGCATCGCGATGGAGTTGATGGTACATGTGGATGGCAGTATTGATTCTACAAGTCTTGAATCGTTCGTATCTTCCTACCAAACGATCGAACCCTTAACGATAGGAGAACTTTGGGCCGTTCCCATCATGCTTCGGCTGGCGTTGATCGAGAACCTTCGGCGCGTGGCTGTCCGCTTGGCGGCAAGCCTGCGCGACCAGAATTCGGCCACCGAGTGGGCCAAGCGGATGGTGAACATTGTCGAGCAGAATCCTTCAGATCTTATTCTCGTCTTGGCGGATATGGCGCGGGCGAACCCGCCGCTTTCCAGCGCGTTCCTGGCGGAATTGACTCGGCACCTTCACGGGCAAAGCCCTCACTTCGCGTTTGCTCTGAGCTGGCTGGAGCATCACGCCTCTGAACAGGGATTGAATATTGCCCATCTCACGAAAATGGAAAGCCAGTCACAGGCGATCGATCAGGTTTCGATCTGCAACAGCATTACAAGCCTTCGCTTGCTGAGCCTGACCAACTGGCCAGACTTCGTCGAGAAGCAGAGTATCGTCGAGCAGACGTTGCGAGGTGATCCGGCCAGTGTATATGCCAACATGGATTCTGCCACACGGGACCTCTGCCGTCATGCCGTAGAGGAAATCGCCAAGCGCAGCAAGCTCTCGGAGCACAAGGTCGCGCAGGAAGCAATCGGGCTGGCCAAGCAGGCGGTCGGCCTCGAAGACAGTCGAAAGGCCCATGTCGGATACTACCTTATCGACAAAGGCCGCCTGGCCCTAGAGCAGGCAGCGGGGGTGAGGAGGTCGCCGCGAAGAGCGTTAGGAAAGTGCGTGCGCCACTATTCTTTGTTCTTCTATTTGTCCGGGATCCTGTTGTTAACGGCGAGCGTCATGGCCTGTCTTTACGCATGGGCGGCGCACGGAGGACTGCCAACACTGATACTGGCCTTGGTGTCCCTACCCGTTCTTATGTGCGCGGTTCATCTCGCCATTGGTGTCGTCAATTGGCTCGTTACCGTTTTCGTCGGACCGCTGCCGCTGCCGCGGATGGACTTCCGGAACGGCATCCCACCCGAACACCGGACAATGGTGGTTGTGCCCACGATGCTCAGTAGTGTGCAGGCGGTTCACGACCTCTTGGAGACGATTGAAATCCATTATGTCGCCAATGGGGACCCATGCTTGCATTTTGCACTGCTCACGGATCTGAAAGACGCTCCGCAGGAAGTAATCGCTGAGGATGCGGAGTTGATCCGCGAGGCGCGCGAGGGGATTGAGGCTCTGAATAATAAGTATAGGAACCACCGGACAGACGCTTTCTTCTTGTTTCATCGTCCGCGCCGATGGAACGAACAGGACAGTGTATGGATGGGCTACGAACGCAAAAGGGGCAAATTGAAGGAATTCAACTTGCTCCTGCGCGGCGCATCGAGAGATTCTTTCCAGGAGATTGTCGGTGACACGCGCATTTTGACTGAAATCCGCTATGTCATTACGCTTGACACGGACACACAGCTTCCGCGAGATGCCGCGCGCGAGTTGGTCGAATCAATGGCTCATCCGCTCAACCGCCCTGTCTTCGATCCACAGCGGCGGCGGGTTGTCGACGGTTATAGCATTATTCAGCCGCGTGTGGGAACGAGCCTTCCGAGTGCGTCGCGATCCTGGTACGTCCGTCTTTTTGCTTGTGACTCAGGCCTAGACCCATACACACGGGCTGTCTCCGATATCTATCAGGATCTTTTCGGCGAGGGATCCTTCATCGGGAAAGGGATCTACGACGTAGATACATTCTATCGTGCATGCGCTTGCCTTCCCGACAACACCGTCCTGAGCCATGACCTGTTGGAAAGTGCCCACGCCCGGTCGGCGCTGCTGACCGATGTCGAGGTGTACGAAGACCACCCTTATCGGCATTCCGCGGACGTAAGCCGACGACGGCGCTGGATTCGAGGCGACTGGCAGATCGCGTGGTGGTTACTGCCCCGTGTGCCTGGGCCTGATGTGCGATGGAGTTCAAACCCTATCTCAGGGTTGTCGAAGTGGAAGATCTTCGACAATCTCCGCCGTAGCCTGGTGCCGCCGGCCATGCTGCTGCTGCTCTGTTTTGCGTGGCTTCTGCCATGGCTATGGTTTTCCGCAGGTGCAACCATCCTGGCAATCGCAGTCTTCGCGGCAATACCGATTTTGTCCGGGGTGACGAAACTCGCGCGCAAACCGGTAGAGGTGCCCCTCTGGATGCACCTGCGCACATTCGCCCCGGGAATTGTACGGCAGACGGGGATCGTCCTTTTCACCCTGGTATTCATTCCGTACGATGCTTACATCAGCCTCGATTCGATTGTGCGTACGCTGACGCGTCTATTCTGGACGCACCGAAAAATGCTCGAGTGGACGACCTCAAGCGATGCTGCATCGCGCACGCACACCGACCTGTGGGGCCATTTCCGAACTATGTGGGTCGGGCCAGCCGTCGCCGCTATCGTTCTCGTCCTTGTAATCCTGATTCGACGGGACGGCCTTCCGGCCAGCGGGCCCATTCTGGGGCTATGGATGGTCTCGCCGCTCATCGCATGGTGGCTGAGCCGTCCTATCCCGGCGCCCGAACCCCGACTCTCCCAAGGTCAGAACGCCTTTCTGAGGAAGCTTGCTCGCCGAACATGGCGGTATTTCGAGTCATTCGTTACACAGCAAGAAAACTGGCTTCCGCCGGACAACTTCCAGGAGCACCCGGCGATGAACCTCGCTTCGCGGACCAGCCCCACGAACATCGGACTGGCCCTGCTCGCGAACCTCTCTGCCTATGACTTCGGGTACTGTAGCGCAGGGCAACTACTGGAGCGGACCGGAAAAACCTTCGCTACCATGGACCGCATGGAGAGACATCGCGGCCACTTCTACAACTGGTATGACACGCGTTCACTCGAGGTTTTGTCGCCGCGGTATGTTTCTACAATAGACAGTGGCAACCTCGCCGGTCATCTATTGGTATTGCGAAGTGGACTACTGGAACTGATCGACTCGAAAATTTTGCCGCCGCGCGTGTTCGACGGCCTGCAGGACACCGCACAGGTGCTGCGCGATGCGATCGGTGATTTCTTCGAGGGGCTGGAGCCAAGCCGTGGTCTTCCGCCTGCAGAAGACGCTTTGCGGAAAGTTGAGCGGCTGGCGACGGAATTGGAGAATCCTCCAAGTGCCCTCAGCGCTTCAATCCGGCTGCTGCAACGTTTGGGGAATTGGGCGAGCGACCTTTGCCAAGTTCAGGGTCTGGACGGGGAGTCTCAAACATGGGCTCGGGCGTTTCGGGAATGCGCAGTCGCACATTGCCATGATCTCACCCAACTTGCGCCGTGGACATTGCTCGCACCGCCGCCCGAGGCCCTTTTGCGGCTGGGTTCGGTCAAGCGGGTGAACCAGGCGGAAGATTTGCGGAAGTGGTTGCACCAACTTGAAGATACCCCGACTCTGCGTCAGGTGGCCGCACTACCGAACTTGCTGCTCCCGTTGGTGGCTGACCTCCAGGCGGAGCTTGGTGGCCCGGATTCCGGGGGCGCCGCCTACCCCGAAGATTCGGAGGTCAGCGCATGGCTCGCCAATCTCCACGGCGCGATTCTTGACGGTTCCCAGCACGCCTTACAGCGCATTCGGGCGATCGAAACCGATGCAGACCATTGCCGTGAACTCTCGACTATGGATTTCTCGTTCCTATTTGATGAATCCCGCAAACTGCTTGCCATTGGCTACAACGCCAGCGATCACCGTATGGATACCGGCTTCTACGACCTGCTCGCCTCAGAGGCCCGTCTCGCAAGCTTCTACGCCATTTCGCAGGGGCAGATAGGTCAGGAGCATTGGTTCGCCCTAGGCCGCCTGCTCACCGCTTCGAGAGGCGCCCCGGCGCTGCTCAGTTGGAGTGGTTCGATGTTCGAGTACCTCATGCCGCTACTCGTAATGCCGACCTACGAGACCACGCTGCTGAACCAGACGTACAAAGCGGTCGTGCGGCGGCAGATTGACTATGGCAAACGGCGCGGAGTCCCTTGGGGGATTTCGGAGTCCGGTTTCAACGCATGGGATGCGCGCTTTGAGTACCAGTACAGGGCCTTCGGCGTGCCGGGGCTGGGACTGAAACGAGGCTTGGCCGAGGACCTCGTTATTGCGCCATATGCCACCGTCATGGCGCTCATGGTGGCGCCCGAGGCCGCATGCAAAAATCTGGAACGACTTACGGCTGAAGGAAGGCAGGGCGCCTACGGCTTCTATGAAGCGATCGACTACACGCCGTCTCGCCTTCCGCTCGGTGTCGCCAGCGCAACGGTTCGGTCCTTTATGACACACCACGAAGGAATGAGTCTCTTGTCGCTCGCATACCTGTTGCTTGGCCGCCCGATGCAGCGCCGCTTTCAGGCAGACCCCACTCTTCAGGCGACCGGCTTGCTTCTGCAGGAGCGGGTTCCTAAATCAACGGGACCGATCTTTCCGCACACGGTCGAAGCCAACGTCACTCGGACGGACTCGGCCGAGGCGTCGGGGACCGTGCGTGTCCTCACCGATCCGGGAAGTCCTGTGCCGGAGGTTCACCTACTCTCGAACGGACGGTATCACGTCATGGTAAGCAGTGCCGGCGGAGGATACAGCCGCTGGCGTGATCTGGAGGTTACGAGGTGGCGTGAGGATCCGACCCGCGATTGCTGGGGCTCGTTCTGCTATGTGCGCGATGTAGATAATGGGCGGTTCTGGTCCATTGGCCACCAGCCGACCCTTCAAGCATCCCAATCGTACGAGGCAATCTTTGCGCAGGGGAAGGCCGAGCTTCGGCGTCGGGACGGTGACATTGAGACCCATACGGAAATCAGCGTCTCTCCTGAAGATGACATTGAACTGCGCCGCATCACAATCACCAACTGCTCGGACGGGCCAAAGACTATCGAAATAACCAGCTATGCGGAGGTCGTGTTGGCGCCAAGTGGTCAAGATGTGGCGCATCCGGCTTTCAGCAACCTGTTCGTGCAAACGGAACTGGCGCGATCCCGGCAGGCTATTCTCTGTACGCGCCGTCCCCGTTCGGCGCAGGAACAGCCGCCGTGGATGCTTCACTTGATGGCAGTGCAGGGCGAGAGAAGCGGCGAACTATCGTATGAGACCGACCGTGCGAAGTTTTTGGGGAGAGGCAGGACGTTGGCTTGGCCCGCAGCGATGGCCCGCGATGGGCGCTTGTCGGACAGCGAAGGGTCGGTACTCGATCCTGTGGTTTCCATCCGGCAGGCTGTCTGTATTCAGCCGAATGAGCAAGCGCGCATACACTTGGTCACAGGCGTCGCCGAAACACGCGAGGCCGCCACAGCGTTGCTGGATAAATATTACGATCCCCGGCTTGCCGATCGCGTCTTCGAGCTTGCGTGGACACACAGCAACGCGGAACTGCATCACCTTAATGCAGTGGAGGCCGAGGCGCAGGTGTACGGGCGGCTGGCCGGTTCGGTGATCTACCCTACATCGCTCCACCGATCGAGTTCCGCTATTTTGGCTCGCAATAGGCGCGGGCAGTCGGGACTCTGGGGCTATGGGATCTCCGGCGACTTTCCCATTGTCTTGGTCCGTATCCGTGATCGGGAGAAGCTTGACCTGGTTCGCCAGGCTGTCCAGGCACATGCGTACTGGCGGACCAAAGGACTGAACGCAGACTTGGCCATTTGGAACGAGGACGATTCAGTCTACCGCCAAGAGTTGCACGACACCATCAGGAGCCTTATCGAGGCAAGTTCTGAGGCGGCTGTAATGGACAAACCCGGCGGGGTGTTTCTGCGCCGGGCGGAACAGATTGCGGAGGAGGATCGTCTGCTTCTACAAGCCGTGGCTCGTGTGGTGCTCGTGGACGATGCAGGAACGCTGCCACAGCAAGCAGAGCGGCGCGCGCGAGCCCAGGCCCCAATGGCGGTTCTGAAATCGGTGCGCCGCCGCGAAGAAACGTCTGTAGCGAAGGCGCCCAAGTATGATCTAGCTTTTTTTAACGGCCTCGGTGGGTTCACCCACGACGGTCGCGAATACATCATGATACTCAATCCCGGGGAGAACACACCCGCGCCTTGGGTCAACGTCATCGCTAACCCGCAGTTCGGAACAGTCGTGTCGGAAAGTGGGAGCGTCTACACGTGGGCCGAGAACAGCCACGACTTTCGGTTGACGCCTTGGAACAATGACCCTGTCAGTGGCTGCAGCGGCGAGGCCCTGTACATTCGCGACGAAGAGAACGGGCGCGTCTGGTCACCAACTCCCCAGCCAGCGCGCGGCTCCGTTGCGTATGTTGCCCGCCACGGCTTCGGCTACAGCATCTTCGAATGTGAGGAGGATGGTGTCGCCACCGAGCTGACCCTGTATGTCGACAAGGACGCCCCCGTAAAGTTCGCACGGCTTAAGATAACCAACCGATCGGGCCGGCCCCGTCGCATTTCCGCTACGGCTTACTGGGAACTGGTGTTGGGCGAGTCGCGGGACAAGACGCTTATGCATGTCGTTACCCAGATCGACCCGATAACGGGCGCAATCTTCGCGCACAACGCTTACAACGTGGAGTTCGCCGGACGGGTGGTATTCGCCGACTCGAGCGAGACCACACGTACCATCACGGCCGATCGTGCCGAGTTCCTCGGCCGTAACGGAACGATGGCCAACCCTGCGGTCCTGAGTCGTGTTCGTCTCTCGGGACGGGTCGGCGCAGGACTCGACCCATGCATGGCGATGCAAGTGCCCGTGGACCTGGAGGACGGACAGGACAAGGAGGTCGTATTCATGCTTGGGGCCGCAGAGTCGGAAGAGCAGGCGAGGCAGGTCATCGAGCAGAGCCGAGGTGTCTCGGGAGCGCAACGGGCCTTGGGGGATGTCTGGGATTACTGGGGTCGCACGCTAGGTGTTCTGTATGTCGAGACACCCGACCCGGCCCTCAACTTCCTGGCAAATGGCTGGTTGATCTATCAAACCTTGGCGTGCCGGATGTGGGCGCGCACGGGCTTTTATCAATCGGGCGGGGCGTACGGTTTCCGTGACCAGCTACAGGATTCCATGGCCTTCCTACACGCTGAGCCTCTCCTATTACGCGCCCACTTGCTTCGTGCGGCCGGCAGACAGTTTCATGAGGGGGACGTACAGCATTGGTGGCATCCTCCGTCAGGACGAGGCGTGCGCACACACTGTTCGGATGATTATCTGTGGCTGCCCTATGCCACCTGCCGGTACGTGACCGGCACAGGGGACACCGGTGTGCTGGACGAACGCGTACCGTTCCTCAGCGGACGCCGCCTTCACCCGGAGGAGGACTCCTACTACGACCTGCCGCAGGTTTCGGACCAGGTCGAAACCCTTTATGAACACTGCGTGCGCGCGATCAATAACGGCCTGCGTTTCGGGGTCCACGGTCTACCTCTGATGGGCGGTGGCGATTGGAACGACGGAATGAATCTTGTCGGGGAACAGGGCAAAGGTGAGAGCGTTTGGCTGGGATTCTTCCTGTACGATGTCCTGACGCGCTTTGCGAAGCAAGCCCGCCGCCGCGGTGACAGCGCCTTTGCCGATACTTGCCTGGCTCAGGCGGAACGGTTACGCTGTTGCATAGAAAACTCGGCATGGGACGGGCAATGGTACCTAAGAGCCTTCTTCGATAACGGTGAGCCGCTTGGTTCTGCGGAAAACCCCGAGTGCCAAATCGACTCAATTCCACAAAGCTGGTCGGTTCTCTCTGGCGCCGGCGAGCGTGGCCGCGCCCAGTCCGCGATGAACAGTGTCGATCGTCGGTTGGTTCACCGAGATTCACAACTGGTTCAGTTATTCGCCCCCCCGTTCGACAAGTCGGAACTTAACCCGGGCTATGTCAAGGGGTATATCCCCGGCGTACGGGAGAATGGCGGACAATACACCCACGCGGGAATCTGGACGGCGATGGCGTTTGCGGGTATGGGCGATTCCAAGCGCGCCTGGGAGCTATTCTCACTGCTCAATCCAATCGCTCACGCTGCATCGCCCGAACAGATTCAGGTCTACAAAGTGGAACCCTATGTTATGGCGGCCGACGTCTACGCCGCTTACCCTCATGCTGGGCGCGGCGGATGGACGTGGTACACCGGCTCGTCCGCCTGGATGTACCGTCTCATCACGGAGTCCCTGCTTGGCCTGCAGTTGCGTGCCGATATACTTCGGTTTGCGCCTTGTCTTCCGCCGGACTGGCAAGCGTTTAGGATTTATTACCGCTACCGCGACACCTCCTACCACATCACCGTCCGCAACGCCGGCGGCGGAAAGTCTGTCAGCCGCGTGGTCGCGGATGGCGTGGAACAGCCCGACAAGACAATCCGTCTGGTTGACGACCGCAATCAGCATGACGTAGAGGTTGATATTGACTGAGGGTTCTCCGGCAAGGGTCATACAAGGCTACAAGGCGAATTCTGTCAACGATGTAATAGACACGACCGAGTCAGTGGTGTGTAGGATGCATCTGGGGTCATCCAGCGCGGCCTTTACCCGTTCCGGGTTCGAGTTGGAGGAGCAAGGTGAAGCCGCACCTGACATACTGTCAATGTGCCCCCACAGCCTGATTGATTATGACAAGCTACTTACCGCGCGAGCTCACACCGCGCCTGACGAAGGCTCTCGAAGGCCTGCCCGTAGTAGTGTTGCACAGATTGCGCCAAACGGGGAAAAGCAAGCTGCTTTGCAGCCCAAGTCTGCGCATATCTCACCAACTCAGGCGTGCGTGGGTTGGTGAGATATTGCGGCTAGCGTGAATACTCCGGGATACTTGAGTAGACAGAATGTCAGCAGGAATTCCAGTCTTATGGAGTTTCGCGGCGGTGGTGGGATGCAGGGTTGTTGAGTGCAGTACGGTTGCCAAGCACGTCAAGCGCAGCGAGGAGGTAGAATCGCTGAGGAGGTGGGGCTGTCCTGGCCCTTACCGGAAGAACTGACGGACGAGGAGTTGGAGCGGCACCTATGCCCCAATCGACCTGCTCGTCATCGTCGACTGGGGGCTGGCCAACCTGACCGAGGAACAGCGTCGCGATGTCCTCGAGATCCTCGCAGACCGCCACGACCTCCGCTCCACCCTGATCGCAAGCCAGTTGCCCATCGAGAAAGTGGCACAAGGTCACCGGGACCCAACCTTGAACAACGCCATCCTTGACAGACTGGTACACAACGCCCGCAAACTCACGTCAAAGGGAGACGACTCGCTCAGAAAGAAACGAAAGAAGGCACAAAGCTAAAGCGGCACACCGTCGCTACGCTCCGAGGGGAGGCCGCGCCGCAGCGTGGTTTCCCCTCACTCGACTCAGGTGACGCAATCCATCGTACCATACCCAACAGAAGTTTCCTTCGGACTACCCGGCCGCGACCGTAACAGGTGGCCGCGCTGAGCCGTATCCGATGACCTACTCGTGCCGAAATATGCAGCCGTACCGGATGACCTATTCGAGCTCGTTCTGGACTCGTGGGCATCAGAAGCATCAGCGTAGAATGTTCTACGGTA
>SLSB01000317.1 GCA_007130675.1 Candidatus Hydrogenedentota bacterium
CTTGATGTATTTCCAGCGGGAGGGGTCCCCGACCATCGGATTGGGACACCGGATGACCTGAAAATCCAAGGGGAGGCGTTGTCAAACGCAGCCCCTTGGCAGCAGAAGGGATGTGCGCGTGCGCTACGCCATTGTCTCGGACATTCACGGCAATCTCGAGGCGCTCACCGCCGTGCTCGAGTACATCGACGACCAGCGCATTCGGCACACGGTGTGCCTGGGAGATGTGGTCGGCTATGGCGCGTCGCCCGATGAATGCGTGAACCTGATCCGCAAACGCGGCGTTCCGACCATTGTCGGCAATCACGACGCCGTGGCCTGTGGGCTCGAGGAACCCTGGGGGTTCAATCCGGTCGCCCTCTCGGCGGTCATGTGGACAACCGAGCACCTGAGCCCCGAGAACATCGAGTGGTTGAAAAGCCTCCCCACACATCTCGCCTATGACTCGTTTCTCGCCGTACACGCAACGCCCGAGGAAACCGAATGGGATTACATCTTCACGTGGCAGGAGACCCTGCCGTACATTGCCAAACTGCGCGAAGCGCGGCACCGCGTGTGTTTCTTCGGCCACACGCATTGTCCAGGCATCTTCTCCGAAGATGGCGTCTATGCTTTGGACGAAGACTCAACTTTCACACTCGATCCGGAAAAAGTCTATCTGATCAACCCGGGTTCGGTCGGCCAGCCGCGCGACGAAGATGCGCGGGCATCATTCGGCGTTTTCGATACCGAAACCGAGGTGTATGAACACGTGCGGGTCGAGTACGATGTGGAGAAAGCGGCCGACCGCATCCTCGAGGCGGGGCTGCCCGCCTTTCTCGCCGAGCGGTTGCACCGGGGCCACTGAAACCTCCCGACCCTCAGTCCAGCACGTCCTGAAGAAAACGCAAGAACCATGTCTGTTCGCACACGTTCTGGAGATAGGGTTCCGATTCCATCGCACTGCGAGAGGGAAGGGTCTTGTGGTCTCGCGCGCGTTCTAGCCACCGCTGGCACAGTTCGTTGTTCCCCTCGAGGGCGCTGATACAGGCAAGCCGCCAGGCGCCCCGGCCTTTCTCGGCGCATTCTGCCTGTATCAGAATGTCCTTTGCCTGAGCGAGCAGATGCGCTCGTTCCGGCCCCTCGGCCATGCTCGCCTGAAAAAGATGCACCTCGGCGTGTTCCAATGACATCGCGCCCGAATCTCCTGTCCATAAACCGTGTCGCAAAACAAAACGATTGTAGCGGTTGCCGCGCGGCGCTTCCAAATGTGATCTAAAAACGCCCAGAAACCGTTGTGTTTCAGTCCGGCGCCGGCGCGGGGCCGCGCCGCTCCTTGATTCGCCGTGGCCCGGCGGGTACTATGCATGGTCTACGAGGGGAGCGCATTTCGCGTCTGTTTTCGCGCAGTGACAGGTTCCATTTGCGACAATCGAGGAAGGGAGAGCACCAGTCCATGCCGGAGGTAAAAGGATTCAGGGGATATCGTTTTGATTCGCAAGTGGCGGGGCCGTATGACGATGTGATCACGCCGCCGTACGATGTGATCAACCCGTCGCAGCGCGCGGAACTCATGGCGCGAAGTCCGCACAATATGGTGCATGTGCTCTTGCCAGAGGGCGCAGGAGACGAACGCTACCAAAACGCCGCCAACCATCTCGACTCGTGGATTGCCAAAGGGGTCATGAAGCAGGATCCCGAGCCCTCACTGTATGTGTTGTCGCAGACGTTTAAAGGTCTGGACGGCGAAGAACTGGTGCGCAAAGCCTTCTTTGCCGTAGCGCGTCTGCCGGAATACGGCAAGTCAAGTTTTCTGGACCATGAGCGCGTGTTCGAGAAGAAAGTGACCGACCGGCTGACGCTCACCGAGCACACGCGCGCGAACCTCGGCGCCGTGTTTGTCATGTACCGCGACCCCGAGAACGAGCTGAGTCCGCTCTACGACGTTGCGAACGGGCGAACCGAGGATATGCGCGCCATCACCATCGACGGGGTAACCCAGCGCCTGTGGAGAATACCCCACGACAACGCGGTGACGCGGTTTTTACGTGATCAGGTCTTGTACATCGCCGATGGACACCACCGCTTCCGCACGGCGTGCCTATACCGCGACCGGATGCACGAGCGCGAACAACCCGAAGGCGAGCGGCCCTACGACTACATTCTGATGGGCTTTGTCGCCATGGAAGACCCCGGCCTGCGCGTGTGGCCGACCCACCGCCTTGCCGATCCGCCCGAGGGCTTCAACGAAACTGCGTTTCTCGAAGCGGCGGGCCAATGGTTTGACATCAACCCCGCCGGCGACGATCTGGCGGCGCAGGTCGAGCAGGCCCCCGGGTGTGCGCTCGGTATGGCCGTGCACGGCGGCGGCCGGTATCTCATGACCCTGCGCGATATCGACCGCTCCGCGTTTCTCGGCGACGACCGGACCGAGGCATGGCGCGACCTCGATGTCGCCGTGCTGCACCGCGGCATTTTCGAGCGCATCATGGGCATGCCCGAGGGCGCGGAATACGTCTATGAACCCAAAGCCGACGCCGCGCTCGAGACGGTGGTTTCTGGCGAAAAAGGGCTCGGGTTCTTTCTCAAAGGCACCCGAACCGATCAGATCTGCGCGTGCGCGCATGCCGCGGACCCGATGCCGCAGAAATCCACCTATTTCTATCCGAAACTGCCCAGCGGCGCCGTCATTCACCGCCTGGTGTAGGCGCGGCCTTGCACACGAGAGCACGGTGTAGCGCATGCAGCGCTTCTCTCCGAGTGGCAACCCACGGGCGTCCTTGGTTGAAAGTGCCGCAGGCAGGATAGACAAAAGCCCCGGGTGGCAACCCCATAAGCGCTAACATAAGGAAGTTTGCCGGCTGAAAATGCCTCTTCTGGGGCTCAACTGCTTCTCCCGCTCATGGTTCTAAGTGCCGCAGGCACGATAGAAAAAAAGCCCCGGGTTTCAACCCGGGGTTCAGGGCTCGCA
>SLSB01000351.1 GCA_007130675.1 Candidatus Hydrogenedentota bacterium
CTGCGCTCGGGGCATCCCCGTCTGGTTGCACTGATCATGGCCGTTGCCGAGGAATCCCGAACACGCAAGCACAGTGTGCCCGACCTTATCCGGTTTGCGCGCCACTCACAAGTGCGCAAAGTGCGCAATTGTATCGAAGAAGGCCACGATTTGGACGTCCAAGACACTTACGGCCTTAGCGCCATGCATTGGGCCGCTATTACCGGCTGCCTGGATCTGGCCAAGCTCCTCATTAACCGCGGCGGGCAGGTCAACCCCCGCGATGGGCAGCTCACCGACCTGACACCTCTTACCATCGCGCGCCTCATGGGCCATGAAGAAGTGGCGCGTTATCTCGCCACTCATGGCGGCCTGGAATAGTGTTCCCGCCGGTTCCGCCTGGCTCTCAGGGCATGTCGAGAACGGAGAGACGCGTCTCGTTTGTATTATTCGGCCGGGCCGCCTCGAAATAGACGTGCAGTTTGTCCTTGACCGGAACCCAGTGCGAATACCGCCACGTATGATACTGCCCGGGTGTTGTGCTTCTAAGGAGCGGTTCGTCGGGAGTCAAATCAACAACGTCATCGAGATCGGGCGAATAGGCTAGACCGGTGGCAATATTGTACGACGGATCGCGCCATGAAATATGCGACCCCTCGTACACCACCAGATAACCCACCGCGAGCGGAAGCACGCACGCAGGCCGGGTGTAGCAGTTGTGCCAGCCCGCATTCTCGAGAATGGGGTTCTCGCCCGTGAAGTCCCAGCGCACGCCGTCTTCGCTCGACAGGTGATATGCCCGCTCGATCTGGTCGTACCCGATCACAAACATGTGCCAGAGTCCATTGGCCTGGAATACGAAAGGATCTTTGAACCCCGCCACGCTGATGAAGCCCTGCTCGCCTGGCGTTGCCTCGAGAACGGTCTTGCGCGTGCCCACGTTGAACTCCGCCGGGTCGGCTACGTCGTCGAGTTTAAAGACCCCCCAGCCCGTGTCCAAATGTGCGCATCCATAGAGCCGGAACTTCCCGGAACCGGGGTCTTGCACAAGCGCGGGCCGTTCGAAACCAGGCACATCGGCGTCTTCGCGTTTCAGGCTGTGAATCGGCGTGAAGCTCCGGCCGTCGCTGCTCTTCAAAATCCGTATTTCATAACCGCGGCTGCCGCGCGCAGAATCCCCCTCGCGCATCCGCGCCGCCAGGTAGAACGTTCCGTCGTTCGCCCGGCACACCGACGGCGCCCCGGCCCACCATTCGGGCGTGTTCTCATCCGGTTCGAGCACCGTTTCATAACAAGACAATGCTTCGGTAAGCTGGGCAAAGGTCATTTGCGGCTCTCCTTCATCTTGGCGCTTCCCCGCCTTTTCCAAGTGCGGTCGAAATAGACTGAAACGTGGTTGTAGCGGTTTTCCTGTGGTCTTTTCAACTTTAGACTCCGGGGGGCGTTTTCATGCTGCTTCGGTTTCATGTAGAATTCAGTCCTGATAGAGATTTGTAGGCACACCCAAGCATAATTGGACGAATTTCAGTGACAGGAGGAAGAGCCATGCGATTCGTGCTCGTAATATGCGCCGCCATTCTCGTTGCATCGCCCGTTTTCTCGGAATTGCGGGCAGGCGTGGCCGCCGTAAGCATCACACCCCTTGAAGAAGGCATCCCCACCCAGCTTGGAGGATACGGCGACCGCGCAGGCAAGCCCGCCGAGGGCATTCACGACACCATTTATGCCAAAGCCCTGGTGTTTGACCATAACGGGGCGAAATCGGCCCTGATCACCGTCGATACCTGCAGTGTCCCGTTGTGCGTCGTCGAAGAATCTCTCGAGAAGGCGGCCATCGAAGGCCTGACGGTCGACCGCACACTCATCGCGGCCAGCCACACCCACGCGGGCCTCGAGGGCTTCGCACTCGACCGGCGCAACATCGCGGGAAGCCCACATATCGGCGTCTTTTCGGAGGACATGCTCGATTTCGTGACGAGCCGCATCGCGCGAGCCCTGCTTGAAGCCGAAGCGGCTATCGAGCCTGTCACCGCCGGGGCGGGCCGCACCCAGCTCGAGGGGATGAACCGCAATCGGCGCGGCAGCGAATGCATCGACGAAGACATGACCCTCCTGCGCCTTGATCGCGCCGACGGCACACCCTACGTCGTGCTCGTCAATTACACGGCCCACGCAACCATCATGTCCGCCAACGAGATGCTGATATCCGGCGGATGGCCCGGCGTCATGCAGCGCACTGTCGAGGCCGTTCTGGGAGAAGGCGTCACCTGCATGTACACCAATGGCGCCGAAGGCGATATATCGCCCGCGGGTGCACGAGGCGGCAGCAATTGGGAGCGCGCCGAGGATTACGGCCGCCGCGCTGGGCTCGAGGCCGCTGCCCTCGCCCAACGCATCGATACCCGCCCGGTCGAAACGTTCGAGCTGCATTCGCTGTGGGTCGACTTGCCCCCGCGACAGCCCGCGCCCGATTTCGTCAATATCGCCGGGGCCGAGTACCACATCACCGCGGAACAGTTAGAGCAGCTGCTTCCGGTCATGTTCCCGAGCGAAGCCCCGCTGTACGCCTTGCGCATCAACGACTTCGCCATGCTGACCTTTCCCGGCGAACCCATATGTGAAGTCGGGCTCGTGGCAAAGAACGCATTGGCGGGTGCAGGAATCGCCTATCCGTGCGTGGCCGCATTGACCAACGACTACATTGGCTACATTCTCACCCCAACCGAGTACCGCAGAGGCGGCTACGAAGTCACCGTTTCGTTCTATGGGGAAACGCTCGGCGAACTGATACTCACAAAAGCCCGTGAACTCGCAAAACAAACCGCTGAATGACGACAATGCCCAGGGCGGGCCACAAACCCTGCCCGAGTGACCAATCCGCCAAAGTATGGAAAAAGGGCCGCGTCATTGCTAAGACACAGGAGCTTCTCTCCCAGATGTGTGCTCTGCCCGTTCTTCCTTCGCAC
>SLSB01000293.1 GCA_007130675.1 Candidatus Hydrogenedentota bacterium
AACTACCCCGGAACCTGGGACGACGCGCGCGAAGCAGGCAAGGTGTGACAGGGCTCAGGTGCTGGAGGCCACGCGCGTGCGGTCGCTCTGGGCATCGAGCACCTTGCGAATGCTCATGGCCAGTGCATCGATACTGAACGGTTTGCCGATGAAGGCCGCCGCGCCGATGGCCTCGAGTTCGGGCTCGAGGGTGTGCTCGGTATAGCCGCTCGATATGATCACCGGAATCCTGGCTCCGCGCCTGCGTATTTCGGCAAGCACTTCGTAACCGGAAAGCCCGGGCATCGAGAGATCGAGAATCACCAGATCAACCTCGGCGCCTTTGTCGAACAGGGTGTGCAGGCATTGCCGTCCATCGGCGGCCAACGTGACGGAATAGCCGAGGCGTTCAAGAATGGTCTTGCCCACGGCACGTATCGGGCGCTCATCATCGACGAGGAGGATGGACTCGGTGCCGCCCAACAATTCTAACTGGGTGCTTCGCGGCATATCAGCATCTGCGGGCGCGGCGCAAATTGGGAAATGGACCAGGAAGGTGCTTCCGATGCCGATTTCACTCTCGATTTCGATCCACCCGCCGTGGCGGTCGACAATGCCATAGGCTGTGGCCAAGCCCAGGCCCGTGCCTTTCCCCGCGCCCTTGGTCGTGAAGAACGGCTCGAAGATGCGCTCGCGCACATGCGGGCTGATGCCGGCGCCGGTATCGCTGACGCTGATGCACAGGTATTCGCCCGGCTTGACGGGATTGCGCCCCTCGGGACCTGCTGCATCCAGGTGGACGGCCTCGGCCCTGACCGTAATGCGCAGCACGGGTGTCTTGTGCCGCCGCCGCACCTCGTCAAGGGCGTCGCGCGCATTCACGCAAAGATTCAGCAGGACCTGGTGGATTTGCCCCGCGTCAGCGCGCACTTTCGGAAGGTTGGGCGGACAGGTGAACTCGACCTCGATGCGGCGGTCAAAGGTTTGCCGCACAATGCTCTCGATTTCCTCGAACACCGGTCCAATATCGACGGCCTGAATGACGATTTGGGATTTCCGGCTGAAGGCCAGCAGTTGACGAATCAACCCCGCGGCGCGCAGTCCCGCCTTGTTGGCCTCTTCGAGATAGGGCCGCGCGTCGCGCACCGAATCCTCGAGCTGGGCAAGGCTGAGATTCCCAAGGATTGCCGTCAGCAGATTGTTGAAGTCATGGGCGACGCCGCCGGCGAGCTGGCCCATCGCCTCCATCTTCTGGGCGTGCTGCAACTGCGCGTTGCTGGCGTCGCGCTCCGAGGTGCGCTGAGCCACGAGGCGCTCGAGGTGGTCGCGCTGCCGCGCCAACTGCGTTTCATTACGCTTGCGGCGCGTGATGTCGTGGGCCACATAGACCGCGCCAAGCGCGTGTCCGGCCGGGTCGGTCAGGTGCGTCCACATGACATCCACGGGGAGCTCCTGCCCTTGTCGGGTAAGAAGATGAGTGTCGTGGCGCCGTGGTGAATCCGCGCCACCGCTCTCGCCTGCCGCATTTGGAGCAGCATTCGGGATGGCCTCGAGCTCGGGCATTACGTGACGCAACGGCAACCCCACCAAATCGTTCAGTGCGTAGCCCAGCATACCCGCCGCCGCGGGATTGGCCGTGGTGATTTCGCCGTGGGCATCGGTCAGAAACACCGCATCGGGCATGGTGCCGAGAATGGTGTCCATCGCCCGCCGTGGAGTCAGCTCGAACGCATGGTATTTCCAAATGGCAAACCCGATGAGGGCGGCACTGATGACAAAGATGCTATAGGCGATTTCCGGATGCCGCCCGTAGAGGCTGCGCAACGTATATCCTGACAGGATGCTGGCCAAATACGGAAAAAACACGCCAAGGGCGATCAGGCTTGCCTGGCGTTTCCGCCACCGGCTGGGCGTCTCGACTGCGAGCCAGGCGCACAAGGCCGCGCTGGCCAACCCTGCGCCGGTACTCCAGACGAAAAAGGCATCCGCCCAAAATCGCTCGTGCGGAATGCCGAAGGTGTAGCCCCACCACATCAGCTCCGGCGGGGCCGAAATCCCCATGTTTGCCAGTTTCAGGCCCAGAAACAGCACGGCCGGGGCGTAGATGCCCGCAAGAAGCAGCCGCGGCACGGGCTGTTCGCCGCGCCTGAAGAGCAAGGAAAAGTGGAGCAGGAAAGAAGGGATAAGTGGCCAGGTTACATCGAGCCGCCACCAAGACAAGGCCTGTTCGTATGTCGCTGACGTCCGGTACCCAAACTCGACGAGCGCACCGCCTGCAACCGCGCAGCACAACAAGAAGAACACCCGGTTGAGCGCGCGATGAAAACCAAGAGAGACCACTGCCACCCCAAGAAGCAAGGCGGCGACAAAAGATGCCAGAGAGGCTGCGGCGAAGAAACTCATTAACTCGATATCCCCCTGCCCGGCAAGAGGCCCTTTCCACCTTCCCTATGAGCAATTCTACGTCACCTTCTCAGAAATTGCCAAACGCTTCTGTGTTAAGTGATAAAAACCCGCGAGCGCGAAGCTCCGCTCGGAAACCGCACAGATCAACAGACATGTCCCCGCAACTCCTTTTTCCGCAAAGACTTAACGCGTATAGTCGGCGCAATTGCGCCCCTGTTCTTCAGCGTCGTATCGATGAGCGGGCCTTGCTCGATCTCGCTGCGGCACGGTCTTGCATTTTCTTCTCCGGGTGGCGCGGGAGCGCTCTGTCGTAGCCGTCGCCCGCAGCCGGAGCTGCTTTTGTAAGGTTCCACAGCCGTTGGCGTTCTTGTCGTTCTTGAGTTGAAAGTGCCGCAGGCACGAAAGGGATTAGCCCCGGGTTGCCACCCATAAGCGCTAACATAAGGAAGTTTGCCGGCTGGAACTGCCTTTTTGTAGGTTCAACTGCCGTTGCCGTTCGTGGTTGAAAGTGCCGCAGGCACGAAAGGGATTAGCCCCGGGTGGAAAGCCCATAAGC
>SLSB01000553.1 GCA_007130675.1 Candidatus Hydrogenedentota bacterium
AGAAACCGGGGTTGATCCCCATCCAACCGACTTCTTCCTTCGCCCAAACCCCAAAACACTCCAATCTCGGACTCACTGCAAGGTGGGTGTCCTAGTGATTCTCCATATATGTCTTCGTTGTTGCGTTATCCAATATCCAAGGCTCAGGCCGTTCACCGGACAAAGAAATCAAAATTCCCCGAGAGCGAGCAATACACACACAACACCGCCAAAAAATAAATTCGAAAGGTAGATATGACCTTTATATTCAATTTCGCCATTATCTCGATGCTCTACATACAGATGAGCCGGAACAACTAACACCCATAACAGAAAAAGAAAATTAAATATCGAGGCTCCCACCCCATCCAGAACGCCATGTCGTTGAAAGTTCTCTATGAACACATTCCACGGAAGTAAACTTGCCTCATCCCTCGCGATTTCTCCCAAATGCCCGGGAACAACTAAGAAAACAGCAAAGCCTGTAACCAAAAAAACCCCGTAGACCAAAGGATGGTCTTTAAGGACGTCTGGTAGCGTAGTTTTATTGGTCGCTAGGATTATTGCAGAACCCAAAACGGCAACCAATCCAAATACTATCACCACCAACGACCCAAGCATCACATTACCCTCTGTTCTGCATCTGGAACTCCGCATGCAACACGCCCCAAACATATAGCAGAAGATAAATACAAGCTATCTCCCGCTGATAGGGACTTCACGCGGGGGCGCTCTCTTCCATGCGCACATAATATTTTTCTACTGAAATCGGCCTTCTGCACAGCTAGACAATTATGTGAGGTGCCAAAAGTCACTGTCGCTCCAGGCCTGGCCAAGGACTTCCAGGGCTCTCAGGACTTGATTAATGGATTTGGTCGGTTTGCGCTTGAACTGGCCGGCCAGTGTGTCGGCGGTCTGGGGGCCGATGGCCAGGAGGCGGCGCACTGCTTCGACCTGGTCGGGCATTGCTTTGGGCCAGGTGGGCTTTTTCGCGGGTTCGGCGGGTGCCTTGCTGGGGGCATCGGCGCCACGCTCAAAGGCCGTGGTGGTCTGGGTGGCTTCGGGGGCCTGGTACTCGGGCCGTAACCAGCGGACATGGCCTTGAGCTTCTTCGGCAGCGCGTTCGGCGTTTAGATCGACGAGTCGGCTGAGCAGCTCTTCTTCGGCTTCGGCCTGGTCGGCGGGCTTGTCCGGCAGCGGGGTGGTGGCGCCGGGGCGGCCGACGAGGCGGTCGGCGAGGTCGTTCCAGCCGTAGGCCTCGAAGACGGCGCGGTCGATTTCGTCGTGGAGTTCGCGCAGCAGGGAGACGAGGCCCTGTTCGTGGATGGTGCGTTCCTTGGCAGTCAGCGGTTCTTCGGCGCGCAGTTTTTCCAGCACATTGTACATGCCGGTGAGGGTAAGGCCCGAGTGCTCCGCTTGGCGTGCCTTACGGTGGGAGTCGATGCGTTCGGCGAGGTCGCCGATGGTGGCGGCCTGCTGGTCGTCGAGTTCCGGGAATGGGAAGGTCTCGAAGCATTGTGTTTTGGGGTATACCGGTCGATCTTCCAAGGTGCTACCAGTTGCTAATGCCCATTTGACATGCAAACGGCTGCTCAAGACGGCAAGAGAAGATGACGATTGAGTAGCAATGTTAATCAGCCTGTTGTCGGGCAAGATGTCCGCGTCGAGGAACTGGAAGACTCGATGCTTCGTGGTTTCGACAGTGGCTATGTAGCGGGGGAGCCCCTTGAGCATCAGGCGCAACTCTTGCCGTGGTTTTCCGAAAAGCCACCAGAATTTGGCATATCCTGCGCCGTCCTTGGTGTGGCCCTTGGCATCTCGTTCGGGCTTTACGCGCTCAAGCACCCACTGATATATCGCCGGGAATTGGTCCTTTACCGCGTCCGAGGAGAGCCCGAACAAGTCGATGACCATGACGCCGCGTGGTTTCTGTGTGAGGTCCCGGCCGTTACGGTACTCGCGGATGACACGGGCAGTTTCGGGCGTTTTGCCCAAACCGAATCCCGCTGCCTCGTCCGGGGTCACGATGAAGCCGGAGCCGTGCAGTTTTACGCCGGGGCTGCTGATACCCTGATTGGCTTGTAGGGTGATGGCGCCTACAACATTAGCTCCAATAGTCAGATCCGAAAAGAGCTTCCCCGCCCTGTGGCTGAGGCCCACCGTGCGGGCGTCGTCGTCCGTATCGCGTTCGTTGACAACATGCCGCAGGGTGCCGGGCTGGTCTCCGGCTACGCCCACGGTCATAGCAATGCGCACGGCGGCGCCGTCCGTGCTGTCCACCCAGGGATGGTCGGGGACGGCAAAGGCGAGCGACAGGGGTTTCTTGCTGTCGTTTAGGTGCGGTTCGAGCACGCGGCGGTTGAAGGTCTGGCGCAGGCTATTCGTGGTGATGAAGCCGAAGCGCTGGGCCTCTCCCTTGCGGACTTTCCCGGCGGCGATGTGCCACCAGTACATGACGAAGTCGGCAGAGTCCGGGACGATGCCCTTGAAGACCTTTCGCACGGCATCCACATAACCGTCACCCAGTGCGCGGCGCATGGTGGCGGCGCCAATAAATGGCGGGTTGCCAACAATGTAATCGGCTTCGGGCCATTCGGTACGGCGCGGGTCGCTGTAGTGGTAGACGGGGGTGCGGCCAGTTTCGTCGGGGATGAGTTCCCCGGTGACCGGACTTTTCTTGTAACTGATCCCGTCCCAAATGGTCACCGGATCGCCGTTTTCGTCGGTCATGGGCTCGCGACTGTCGTACTCGATCAGCGCGTCACGGCATTCGATGTTGTGAAAGTCGCGGAGGATCGGTTCGGGCAGGTTGAGGTTGCCGTGCAGGCGATAGTGCCATTGAAGGTAGCCAATCCACAGGACGATTTCGGCGATGGCGGCGGCGCGCGGATTAATCTCCAGGCCCAGGAACTGGTGTGGGTCCACGGTAAGACCTTCGGTGTCGAAGGTGGACTGGC
>SLSB01000520.1 GCA_007130675.1 Candidatus Hydrogenedentota bacterium
ACATGCATCGCCATAGCGGGGTCATTGCAGCGCCAACGGAATCATGAATTCATCCATTTTGATCTGCAGCCCAAACTGGCTGTTTTCAAGGTTAAGTTAGCGCTTATGGGTTGCCACCCGGCGACCCGAGATTGCACCACAACATGAGTCCCGCAAGGGACGGCAGAGACGGATCAGTTCTCAATATGACAGGGCGCATAATGGGCATTTTTCTGCCGTCCCTTTCGGGACTGGACGGGCTTGTATATCCAAATTCCCCGGGTTGCCACCCGGGGCTACGCTCTGGCGTGCCTTCGGCACTTGAAGAAAGATGCTGGGCCATTCCAGAAGCAGTCGTTTGCCACTTGTTTGCGTGAGTTTGGGGACGCCTCGCTGCGGCACGGTCTCCTGACCGAGCCGCTCCTGCGACCGTAAGGTCTCCAATGTGTCAAGCCCCCATGGCGCGGCGCGGAGAGATGCTTACAAGAGCGAGCGGCAACGTGATGGGCGCGGCCGGAACTGGTCTTGGGGGTCCAAGAGAAACTGACGCCGGCTCTTGCGGAGCGAAACGAAGCAGAACACGGTGTGGCGCCATCTTTTCGCCTTTGTCTGTTCGATTCCGGTCCCGATCCCGATCCCGATCCCGATCCCGATCCCGATTTCGATCCCGATTCCGATTCCGATTCCGATTCCGATCCCGATTTCGATTTCGATGGGTGGGTCCCGTCTAACACTTGCGGAACCTGCCGATAGCACAAGGCACCTGTTCAGAACGGCCCTTTCCAGGATGAAGCGGTCTTACGGCGCTGGTTTTGGCGACAGGAAGAATCGTGACTTCTGAGGAACGGGGCTACTCTTCCCGGGCGCGCCGGTATCCTTCCTCAAGGGCGGCGGCCATGTTTTCAAGCGAATAACGGCTGGCGCGGCGCGGCCCGGCCTCGCGCAACCGCGTTTGCAGGGCTGTTTCCGCGAGAATCCGTCGCAGGCCTTCGGCGATGGCATCAACGTCATGGGGGTCGCAGGTCAGGGCCGCGTCGGCCGCCACTTCGGCGAGTGCCCCGGTATTCGATGTCAATACGGGTGTGCCGCAGGCCATCGCCTCGGTGATGGGAATGCCGAAGCCTTCATAGATTGACACGTAGGCAAACACGGCCGCACCGTGAATCAGGGTCGGCAGCTCTGCGTCATCGACATAGCCCGTGAAGACGAGGGCGTCCTCGAGCCCGCACCGGTGCACGGTGGCGCGAATTTCACCGGTCATCCAGGCCTCTTTCCCGGCAACTACCAACCGATGGCAAAAACCCTCGCTCCGTATTTGGGCGAATGCTTCGAGCAGGCGGCAGAGATTTTTGCGTGGTTGCAGAGCCCCGATATAGAGGATGTAGTCCGGCGGCAGGTCGTGTTTGGCACGCACGCGCTCGATGTTTGCAGCGTCACGGGCGGCACTGAAGCGCGGATGCACCGCCGGGGGGGCGACGTCTATCCGGTCCTCTGGATAGCCGTAGAACTCCCCCAATTCCTTTCGCATCGCCTCGGACAGCACGAAAACCCGGCGGACCCGTTTCAAGGTGCGGGGGATAAGCGCCCGCAACCGGCAGCGCGTCACTGGCGGAAGCGTTTCGGGATGGCGTTTCCACACACAGTCGTGAATGCTGACCACCATCGGGCACGGGCAGAGGGGCGGGGCGATGTATTGCGCGTGAAACAGGTCAAAATCGCCGCCGCGCAGCACGTAGGGAAGGTCCAACGCGACACGCAGCCACGAGTTCGACACATGCAGCGGGTGTTTCTCGACGCCTGCAGGCAGTTCACCGTTCCAGCCGGGCGGGATCAGTGGGACCGGTTTGATGCGGGGCGCGTGGGCCGCCAACGCCTCGAGTGCTGCACGTACGTACGATTCATTTCCTCCCGCGCCGGTACCGAGAGCGTGGGCATCGAAAGCCACCCGCATCACGCGTCCCTTGGGCGGGCGCGGTACTCCGCATATGCTCTTTCGTAGACCTCGGCTACCTGCGCGATCATGTTGTCGAGAGTAAACGAGTTCAGAATCCATTCAGGACCCGCGGCACCCATGGCTTTTCTGCGTTCGGGGTCTTGGGCGAGCGACCGGATGGCATCGGTGAGTGCGTCGACATTGCGCGGCGGCACGAGAAGCCCGGTAACGTCAAGGTCCATGGTTTCGCCGGTCCCCCCGACGTCGGTGGCGATCACAGGCAGGCCCGCGAGCTGGGCCTCGAGCACGGACGTGGGAAATCCTTCATCCAGAATTGACGGCTGCACAAAAATATCCATCGCGCGGAGCGCACCCGGCAAGTCGTCATAGAAACCGGTGAAATGCACGCGGCTCTCGAGTCCCAGTGTCTTGGTCTGGATCTCGAGCGATGCGCGCAGCGGGCCCTCCCCCACAATCAGCAGATGAAGGCAGGGTATGTCATTGGACACTTGGCGTATCGCATCGAGCAGGAACGTATGTCCCTTTTCGACGTAGAGGCGGCTGACGGCACCGGCCACACAGGCGTCTTGCGGGATCCCGAGGGCCTCGCGCACGGATTGGCGCGAAGCCCCGCCGTCGAGACTCGAGGGGTCCAGTCCGGTGTACACCACATGGACCCGGTCTTCAGGCGTCGCGCCGCGCAGAATCTTTTGTTTCATATCCTGCGATACGGTGATGACGCGATCTGCGTTGGGCAGCGCCCAGCTTCGCTCGACCCACTGGTAAACGTGACTTCGCAGGGGAAACATACGCGTCCACCAGCCATACGGACTGCACACCAGGGCGCAGGGCCAACGTTTTCGGCCAATGCCCACCAGCACGTTGGACTGCGGATCATGTGCGTGGACGATGTCGATACTATATTGCTCGATGAGCGCGGCGATAGCGTCGCGGGCCTTCCACCAGTCCAAGCGGCTGTGCCAGGGGACGCGCTCCGGCGCGACGGGGAGATCGCGGTTTTTCATGGCGCGCACAAACGTGTCGTCGCTCTTGGACGGTGTGTCATAGGGCACGCAGATGATGTTGAAGCGGTCCCTGGAAAGGTGCTGCAACAACAGGAACATGATGGTGTGCGACCCCCCAATGGCCCACGTGCGGATGAGGTATAGTATGTTGATTCGTTCCACGTCCACCCTTCCCATGCGGACTGCGCGGTCAGCGCTCGCTTTCCTGTTCGTTTGCAGACGGCCCCGGCCTGCCTGCCTGCATGCCGATCATGCCGGTCTTGTACAGGGGGACGGCGGCGGCGATGGCGGCCATCATCCACCAGATCTTCTGTTGCAAGGCATGAAGAAACACCGCGCACAAAAGAAAGCTCAGGATACTGACCTGCAGCGACATCACGAGGGTTGCGATGCGCGAATCTCCCGCTTGCCGGTAGAATTGCTCGGCTTTCCGCAAGTCGCGCACCACCAACCCAAAAAACAACACCATGAAGGCGAGGCCCACGATCCCGGTTTCGCTCGCCAGTTGCAGGTACATGTTATGCGTCCCGATGATGCGCGGATCCCACTGTGTTTCATCGACCAGCCAACGCATGATGTGGCCGGTTTCCGAAGTCTCTTTGACAACGTGCAGGCCGTATCCCGAAAGCCCGACCCCCCACAAGGGCTTGTCGAGCGCCATCTCCCACGCAGCGTCCTGTAACTCGATACGATGATGCACGGACTCCGACCGGACGTATTCTCTTGGCCGCAGGACCCGTTGTTTGTATGCAGGAGGCAACGCCATGACACCGAGAAGGACGACAAATGCCACATAGGCCAGTCGCGGAGGATTGACACGCACGAGCCGGCGCATCCCCAGCACTGCAAACACCACCAGCCCCACCACAAACCCCGTGCGCGTAAACGTCAGTATCAGGGCGGCGATCTCGAGGGCCACGGCGGCGATGCACGTGACACGCCCCCTTTTCGTCTTGGCGACGGCATACCAGTAGACATTGAGCGGCATGATAATGAGGATAATAAGCGCCAGCCAGTTCGAGTGGCCGGTCCGGCCGGTCACACGCAACGCCACACCGTCTTCGATCGATTCGGGATCCGGGTATGCCCCCTCGACACCGGCTCCGATGTCCGCAATTGCCGTTTCGGCTCTCAACTGGAGGGCGGGGAGCAGGTATTGCAAGACCGCGAACAGTGCCATGGCCACGCCACAGTACAGAATCACCATCACGAAGACGTGGATACGGCGCTGGGTGTTGAGAAGATTCACCGACAGAATAAAGTATGCGACCAGGGTGCCCAGGCGGAACCACTCGGGCCATTGCAGGCGCCATGTTTCGGAAAGGAATACCCCGAGAGCGCTCCATAGAAACAGCAGGATCAGGGGGGCCGATTCCCACCCGACGCGGATGCGTTCGCGGCGGAGAAAGGCGTTGAGCAGCCAACTGGCGAAAGTCATCGCGCCCACAATTTTCGCGGCGGTCACGGGGATCGCCACGCGCACCGGGCCTATCACGCCCGAAGGCCCCGTGAGCAGCAGCAACGCCGTGGTCAGGTAAAGACCAAGCACCGGCCAGCGCACAATGAACGCGAACACGATAATGCCGAGCACAGCCGCGAGGGCGTATGGCCCTGCAAAAAGCACCGCGACACCGGCAAGTCCGGCAAGAGCCGTGGCTGCCGCCAGCGCGGCCGTATCACGTGAAATGCCCGGCGATCCTCCGCTAATCGTTGTCACGGCATCTGGTCCCCCGTGCTTTCACCGTGCGCGGTGAAGCGACCCGCCATGCGGTACGCCCACGCGTACGTGGCTATCCCTATTGTAGCGCGAACGGCGGTAACGGTCCATGCCATCCCGACCACGCCATAGGGGCGGGCCATGGCAGCGCCGAGCAGCACAATGCCGGATAGCTTCAACGCCTCGAGGAGGGCAATGGCATGCGCGCGCCCCATGCCGTAAGCCACCGCGCCTGCGGGCGCCGCGCCGAACGATGCCAGCACGCCGAGCGACAGGATGCCGCACAAGCCGCCCGCTTGGGTAAACGCCGGCCCGAATACCAGGGGAACCGCCGCCCGCGCCGCAAAATAGACCGGTATGCCGGCCAATAGAGCGGCCCCGGCAACGGGCACAAACCGGATTAGGAGCCGACGGTAGGCTGCCCCGGACTCGAGTGCACTCGCGCGCGGCAGCAAGACGCTGAACAGCGTGATGATCCCCAAGTCCCCCAACCGCGCCATAGTAAAGGCCGCGACGTACTGGCCGAGCGCGCCCCCGGCGACGCCAACGACTCCCAGAACAAACACGTCGGCCCGTTGCGCGAGGGTCGTGCATACGACTGCAACAACTACCCATCGGGCGAAGCGTATCGGTTCGCGCAGCGAGATGGCCGCGTCAGGGGATTTGCGAAATACAGCGCTGGGCAGCCGCGAGTAGGCCTCGGCCGTCACCAGGAAAGAGCTCGCCACGTAGACCCCCAGCACGAGCTGCGCCGAGGGCGGTGGCAGCGCGGCAAGCAGCAACACCACGAACACAAGCCGCACCGAGGTGTTGGCAAACTCGATGATGGCGAAGTGCGCCATGCGCTGGTGTGCCTGATACCAGGCTTGCACAAACCCGAGCAGGGTTAACGCCGCGGCGCCCAAGAACGCCAGCATGACCCCGGCGGGCTCGACACCAAGGGCGGTCGACGGGGCAATTACGTGGGCCAGCAGCGGCCGAGCCAGGAACACGCCCGATACGGAGACTCCGAGCGCCACCAGCACCTTGATCCGAAACATGCGCTGGAAATATGGGAGAGAACCATCGAATTCGGGCGAGATCTTCTGCGCGGCGAACCGCACCAGCGTGGCGTCGAGCGCGTGGCCTGACAGCCCGGCCACGATCTCGAGGATGGCGAGAAGCAATCCAAGCTGGCCGAGAACCGCGTCGCCGAGCACGCGCCCAATGAGGGCCGTCGCCAGGAAAGCGAAACCGAAGGCCCCCACGCGCAGGAGCAGCACGATTCCGAAAGCCCGGGGGGCCGATACGGGCGGGCTGTCGGTTGGGCCGCTCACACCGCGGTCGCTACCGCGCTCCCTTCCCGAGCAATACCACCTGCACCGTCAGCAGCATGATATGCAGGTCGGTCAGGAGCGACCATTCATCGATGTAGGCAAGGTCCATGGCCACCCAGTCTTCGAAACTGACGTCGCTGCGGCCGCTGACCTGTTGGAGTCCCGTGAGACCGGGGCGTACGCTGAGGCGCCGGCGCTGCTCCCATGAGTATTGCTCGACCTCGGAGGGAATCGGCGGGCGCGGTCCCACGATACTCATATGGCCGAGCCACACATTGATGAGCTGGGGCAGCTCGTCAAGACTTGTCTTGCGCAGAAACGCGCCCACGCGGGTGACACGCGGGTCGCGGCGCATTTTGAACACGGGCCCATCGGCTTCGTTCAACGCCGCGAGCTCTTGTTTGCGTTCCTCGGCATCCACAACCATCGAACGGAACTTATAGATGTTGAAACGGCGGCCGTTTTGTCCGACTCGCTCCTGCTTGAAGAAGACGGGACCACGGGAATCAAGCTTGATTAGAATGGCCACGAGGGGGAACAGCCACCACCCCACGACCGCCAGGGCCGCAGAGGCCGCCGCGAAGTCCAGAATACGCTTCACGAGCAGGCGCCCGTGGGCTTCGGGTGTGGTGGACAGCGAAAGCAGGGGCATGTCTTCGAAATGCGAGAGATGGCTGCGGGCCAGGCGCAGCGGAAACAACTCGGCCACCATGCGCACCGGCAACCCGACCCCTTCGCACATAAAAGCGATCTTTCGTATCGTTTCGTAATGCGAGCGCACCGGCAGGCAGATGTAGACTTCGTCGATGACGCCGTCAAGGACCATGCGGTCCAGCTGGGTACAGTTCCCGAGATACTCCACATAGTGGGGATCGAACACTTGGCCGCGTGCTGGGTCGTCGTCGATGTAGCCCAGCACATGGTAGCCATAATGCAGATGGCTCTGGATAATCTCGTTGAGTTTCGTGGCGCGCTCATTCGCCCCGACGATGACCACCCGGCGGAAATTGAACCCTTGTTTGCGCGCATATTCGAGGAACAGCCGCAGGGCGATCCGGAAGCCTAGAATGAAGGCGAGCACAAGGCCCCCGAACACCACAAAAAACTCGCGGCCAACCCCCTGCCGCGTGAAGAACGTGATGACAAATCCACTGAAGATCAGGGCGATGACCACCGACTTAATCACCGACAGCACCAAGCGTGTCAGGTTATCTTCGCGCGGAAACGCAAACAGCTTCTGATCGGTGGCCGCCCCACACCACACAAGGAGAAAAATGAGAAAATAGGCCATGTGCTGCCGGGCAAAGCCCAATATTGTCAGGCCCTCGGGACGCAATAGCAGGACCGTCCCGGCAAACGCGCACGTCGCACATGCCACGTCCACGATTGCCACGGTCAATGTAATCAGCCTCGAACGGCGGCGAACGGCCATTATTCCCCTCTCAAATGCACAACATGATTTGCTAAACGCCCACCCAGCCCACGGCGCGCTGTTAACAGTTTACTGCAATTTCACGGAATAGTCAAGGAAGGCCATCTCGCTTGCTTCTCGCTAAGATACTGTAAACAAACAGCTTATGCTCAGCTGTGGTTCTGCTGCGTCTCATGAAGATCGGCGGCCTTTACAGAATGCGGCAAGATGCCGCATCCACTCTTCGCGCGCCTATTGCCGACCGGCAAAGTAGATGCGGCATCTTGCCGCGCATGCTTGGCAGTTTGCCTGTAGCCTCGGGCCCTGTGGCGGCTATTTCGGCACGCCAAGCTCTTCGCTTTCCGCTTCTTCGGCTTGTTCGAAATCGAGTTCGGCGGTTTGCGGAACCTTCTCGGGGATGATCACCTCGCACCTGTCGCCGTCGCAGTAGAGGTCCTGGGCTTCGTCGGTATACATATGCGAGAAGTCGACGGGAGCGAGGCGCGCCACGGCATGCTCGTACATCTCCTTCGAGATCTCCTGATACGGGGCTTGGGCGTATTGGTGGTCATTGAGGGGGAGGAAACTGACTGATTTGAGGCGCGTCTCGTACAACTCGAGGATCTTCGGGATATCGCGCGCCTCCTCGGACCGGAAGGTGATGGTGGCGCTGACTTGGTTATCGGCCCAGTAATACTGCATTTGTGCCACGTTCTCGACCTGTTCCCACACCGATACCTCGTTCTTCGAGCGTTCGAAGTTTTCGGTCTTCACGGGAAAGTAGACCACCCACGTGTTGTCGCCATAGACCGATTCCTCGATGTGGTATCCGGCTTTGCGCAAGGGTTCAACCAGTTTGCTGGTCTTGTCGATGCGTATGGCGCGCAAATAGTATTCGGAATGGGCGTAGTGAATGCCCGGGGTGACGCCCGGCAGCAACGAGACGGTTCCGCTGGGTTTGATGCTCGTCTTCTTGAGGCTCTCGGGCACGCACAGCCACTGTGCGTAAATCCGGTCCAGGTTGCAGACGTATTTGTAGCCCTCGTCGCACCAATTGAAATGGTTGCGCCGCCCATGCTTCTCGAAGGATTCGACAATACCCGACTGCGACAGCCCGATGCGCCGGTTGCGCAGCATGATCGCGTTGGTGCGCTCGTTGTGCGTCGGGACAAGCGTGACAGTCTTCGCGTACAGGTAAGCGAACTTCAGCGTACGCTTGTATTCCTCGAGGGTGTCATGGCGCGAGGGAAACGTCTCGACCAGATTGCAGATCTCATACGATTCGAGACTCTGCTCGGCACAGGGGTTGGTGCCCGCCACTTTTGCGTCAATCCATGTTTCACCATCCTTGAGACGGCCAAACGCCTGGGCATTATGAAGCCAGAAATAGCCGGGTTCGCCGTTCTTGGCGGTCTGGGTGCCGACACCGTCGTAGTTCATCCCGAGCGCGGCCGCGACGCTGTTGTTCGAGGCCCAGCGCCAGTTCTTGAGCTCTTCGGGAAACAATTCCGGATCTTTCAGCTTGAGATAATCATCATCGCAGGGGTCGCCGAGCGCGAGTTCGGCGGTCCGGCGCACGCCCCCCGAAACGACGCATTTGCCGATGACGTTCATGAGGTCGGTGATATCGGCCGAGGTGATGCGCTGGCCAACGCGCCGCGCAAGCACGCGATCCACATTCGCCACGCCGTCCATGAGCGGGCCGGGACCCGGCGCAATGCCGCCAAAGGTGCGTATCGGCGAACCTGCGGGCCGTATCTGCGAGTAGTCGACATGTTCGGGGCGCGTGCATGCGCCTGCATACGAATTCAGAACCACGCGGATAAGTTCGACCCAGCCCTCCTTCGAGTCGTCAACCACATGCACGCGCCCGCGGTCAATCTCTGGTTCCTGGATCACCAGTTTGCCCGCACCTTTCGTGTCAAAGGCCACACCCGTGCCGAGCAGTGACATGTCCATCAGAAAACAGAAGGGCTCCGAGAACTCGAAATCAATTTCTTCGGTGGAAACGAAGGCGCAATTGTTCAGGGCTGCCGAGCCGCGCTGGTAAATGTAGTCGGTGCCCATCATCCACAAGCCACGTCCCGGCGGAAGAAACTTGAAATCCCACATGAGGCGGAACATTTCCTGGGCCGAGCGTTGGGCTTTCTGTTTATCCCATGGCAATTTGAGGTTTCGGCAATGCGAGAGCTGGATGGTGTAGCAGCCTTCGACCACGCGCTTGCACGTCTCCCAGTACTCTTCGGTGCGGTTCGGCTCGCCTGGCAGCGGTCGTGCGTAGGTGCGCTTGTAGGTCACATACCCCAACGGCCCCCAGTCGGGCTGGCGTCCGGCAAATTGCCCCAGAAACTGCGGGTCCAGTTCGAACCGTTCTTTGACCTCGAATAACATGAGCCCTGACCCCTTGTTAGCGCTAGACCTTGCGGTGGGCCGTCTTGACCCAGCGAAGGCCATCCACCATTTCCACCGTATAATCGCCGAACAGATTCGGATACCGGTCTCTTACAGCGTCATAGACCATTCCGAACACCAAACGCAATTCTTCCTCGGCATCGGGGGCGGTGCGCACCTCGATGACGTGGCGCAGCGTGCGGAAATTGCACGACCAGCCCACCGTTGTGGCCAACCCGAGGGGGGCCACGCGCCGGAATGCCGAGGTCAATTGCTTTTTCACTGAGAACTTCGATTCTTCATCAATCGCGAATGCGTCGGCCAACTGCTGCTGAACCCGCTCGAGCTCCTCGAGGGTCTTGCTGAAGATCTCGAGGCCGTCCTCGTGCTCGCGGATATGCGTGGGCACATACGCCGATAACGCATCAAGGCGAACATAGCGCAGCGACTCTTGCGAGATGGCCGTGCCCGCGCGGTGGCGCACCAGCTCGTGCGTGAACACGCGGCTCACATCGGCGAAGACAAAGTTCAACATGGCATGCTCGAGCACACTGCCGTGGCCCACCTCGAGAATGTGGCCGAGATACGCGTCGTTGCCTTTGCGCACGCGAGTCACGTTCGGGTTCAGCCCCGGCTCGAACGAGCGGTAACACAATCGCCCGTACATTTCACACAGCACCTCTGCGTCGCTGGGGGCATCGGTCGACCAGGAAGGCACGCCGACATGCTCGAGATAAGCCTGCAGGCCTTCTTCAACCAGGCGCGTTTCCCCAACCAGGAATATTCTAGGCTCCACCAATTCCATGAAATTACCGCCTTTCGGGCCCCTGTGCCACGCCATAAGTCTTTCCAAAATAGCGCCTTAACGACAAGAACGCGCGGGTGCCGCTCGAGAGAACCGACTCTCCTCCTGCCGAGGCAGGCATTATAGGATTGGCCGTGCTAGATGTCCACTCGAACAAGATCAGTGTTTTCGACGGGCGGGCAAGAGCAGGCGCGGCACGTTGCGCACACTGGAAACCTCCCGAAACTCACCCCTCCCGAAAAGATTCCTCCCTCGGATTGTTCTGATACTCCTGAAGAAAACCCCCTCGACTGCATATGCACGGCCGGCGGCTTGTCGCAGCGCCGATTCCATACTTCACACTTCCGTGCGCGTACTCGCTACATATGGTACGACTGAGACAACAGCTACTCAATATGAGGTATTCCCTTCGACTACACCCAGTTTCACAGGGAGCATTCGTTTTGTCAAGGGGAGTGAAGGTTAACGGTCTTGCTTCTGTAAATGCAACCACTACCGCATATCAACATATTGTGTTATGCACAAGTTTATGCACAATATATTGTATAATAATCGGCAGGGGCGATGAAGAGCAGGGCTTCGAGCCCAGATAGAGCCGCTGCGTGAAGCGGAGAAGTCGGAATCTGTTATTAAGTCGTGGCGGAAATGGCCCGGGTGACCGGACTCGCGTTTGGAGGGCGCGGAGGCACCTTACATGTCGAAATCCACGATTATGGTGCGGCCTTCGTCAATCACTACGGTTTGTGTAACGATATCGCCAGGCGTGACAAGGCGCCTTGTCACTCTCGGTGTTTGAACTTCGACCTCGCCGCTCGGCAAACCCGAGATGCTGTAGCGGCCTCGCGCATCCGTTTGCACGTGACGGGATATGCCGCCC
>SLSB01000642.1 GCA_007130675.1 Candidatus Hydrogenedentota bacterium
AGAACCTGCCCGGCGAACACCTGTTTCTCCAGGGAAGCATCGGCGGATGGATGCAACCCGAAAGCGGCGAACGCACGTTCGCGCGCGCCGAGCGATACGGCGCCCAACTCGCACGGAAAGTCCTCGCGGCGCTGGAGAATTCATCGCCAGTTGGCGGCACCGGCATTCGGTTCGCCCGAAAGGTGTTCGAGATGCCAAACACCAACCAGCTGTATCGCCAGATGAGCTTGGCGGGCTTGGTGCCGCGGCCACTGGGCGACAGCATTGAGACCGAGGTGGCCTGGTTTGCGGTGGGCGAGGCCCAGTTCGCCACCCATCCGGGCGAAACCGCCCCCGCATTTACCTGGGCCACGCACGAACTCATGGATTCCGAGCCCAAGTTTGTGCTGGGTCTCGGGCTTGATATGCTCGGCTACATACTCAAGGCTGACTACTTCGACAATACCGACGATTACAGGCATGCTGAATATCTGACATCCATGTCGCCCGGGCGGGAATCCGGGGCGGCGATGATGGCTTCCCTCGAGGCGATTATTCCGTAGATCGCGGGCGGGCGGGCAGCGGTCACGCCGCAGGAGCCCCCACGCCCGAGAGCCAGTAGACGAAGACGATCATCAGGACCACAAGCACCCAGAACACGAGGAATCCGCTCATGCCCGCGAGCGTGGGTTTGGGAATCTCGAGGTCGGGGTGATCAATCAACTTGTTGGGTTTTCCCGGCTCGACCCCTTCGGGAAGCGTGAAGGGCTCGAGGTGCGGTTCGTTGTCGCCCACCGGGGTATTGAGGCAACCATAGAGTCGATCCAGCCGCTCCTTCGGCGCGCGCTTCGTAAACAGGCTGACTACGATGGTCACCGCGAATCCCGCGAGAAGATAAATGAGAATCTGCCAGGATTCGAGGAATTTCCCTTCGAAGACCATGAATGAAGGCAGATACCGGACGGCTATAGCGTCAAATCCTCGCCACTCGGTGAGCGCCAGCACGCCGAATGTAACGAGGCTGCCGGCCCATGCCCCCGCCGCGGTGGCCCGACGCCAGAACAGCCCGACCCAGAACGCCGCCGCAGTGATGGCCGTAAGTTTCCAGAAAACCTTCAGGCCCTCCACCACGTCGGTAAACGCATACGAGAAGCCCAGCGCCAGAGCGACGATCACCACCGAGGCAACACGGCCCACGTTAACATAATGCTTCTCGCTCTTCCCAGGCACCATGAACCGTTTGTAAATGTTCTGGGTGAACAAGCCCGAACTCGCCACCATGAATGCGTCGCACGACGACATGACCGAGGCCAGCAGCGAGGCCAGAAACACGCCGACCAGTCCGGGCAGAATCAGCGGAAGCAAGTCGCGCGCCATGAGACCGTAGGTGAGGTCGATCTCGCTGCCTGAGGTCAGATTTGGATACAGCACGAGCGCACACATGCCGGTCATCATCCAGGCCACGGTGCAGATGCGTTTGAGCAGGTTGCCGCCCGCAAAACCGACCCGCCCGTCCATCTCGTTGCGCCCCGCCGCGCACGTCGCCATCGTGTGGGGCTGGCACACAATCCCGAGCGTGGCGTTGGTCGCCAGCATGATGATAAAGAACGTGGTGATCTCGCCGGACCGCGCGATATTGAAAAACTCGGGGTTGTCGATGAGTTTGTGCAGACCTGCCATGCCCCCGATGCCGCCGGCTCGTTCGCTGACCGCCGCAAACGCGAACGGGAGCACCATGAACGAAAGCAAGACCGTCAGGATGCCTTGGATGAAGTCGGTCAGAATGGCGGCGTGCAAGCCGCCCGCAACACCGTAGAACACAAACAGAACCGTCAAGACGGGGATGGCAAGCCGGACGGGAATCTCCCCGCCCGAGACGGCCGTAATTACCGTGCCCGCTCCCAACAGCATCACGCCCATGTTCGCGGAAACCTGCAAAATGCCCGCAACGGAAAACAGCGCGCCGACGCTTGGGTCATAGCGCAGATCAAAGTAGTCGCCCGTGGTTACGGCGCGCATACGGCGGAAGATCGGCGCAATGAGCCAGTAAAACGGCGTTGCGAACAGCCACAACCATTGAAACCAGATGCCGGACATCCCATTTCTGTAGGTTGCCGAGGCTACCGCGACCGCCTGGTTCCCGTTGGTGCCCGCCCCGAAAGAGAAAAACACCATCATCAGCTTGCCAAATCGCCGGCCGCCTATGAAGAAATCTTCCCGGTCGCGCATGCGCAGCGCGGTCCAGATGCCGATAATGACGACCCCCACCCCGTAGAGACCGATCGTAAACCAGTCCCACCCGCTAATTCCGAACACAACAAAAGTCCCCCTTCCAAAAATGGCCTTCACGAGGCTGTATCCCGCCCGATTGGCCCCATGGTATGGAAAAAACGGCGATGGTTCAACATGACGAATTGCCCAAAATCACCGAGTCGTTGGAAGCAAAGTCAGGAGTCCGATGAGGGGGCATGGGCATCGTGTTGATGATCTTTAGTGTCTGAGCTGGCTTCCAACCCACGAATCATGGGCAAGATATCCATGCCACTTCTTTGGGCCAAAGCGGCAGAAGGCAGAAAGGGTAGAAGGGTGGAAACCGAGTGGAAGATCTGCCGTGCCCTGCGCGATTGGGCAAAGGGAGGCGGAATGCTGAGGAAACCACGCTTCAACGGGGCAGATCTTGACTGTACTGATTGGCGTGTATTTGCCTGCATTCGCCATTGCATCTGGGCTTTTCCACATCTGGGCAGCACCCTGCTACAATGGCGCCTCTTGAATAGCCTTGGGCGGAATGTCATGCGAGACGAATTCAAACACATCGCGTTTAATGATGCCGGGAAAGCCGCCGAGTGCATCTCGGCCATCCTGGGCGACAATGAACCCGCGCTTGCCCCGGCGCTCGCCGACGCGCTCGCGCATGCCGCGGACCCCACCACGGTGGTGGTGCGCATGGACCGCTATTTCGAAACCTGCATGAATCCGCGAACGGAGCGCGCGCTCATGGCGGCGATGCCTCGCTATACCGAGATGCTCGTCGCTATTTTTGATCAAAGCCACTATCTCACCGATATCGTGTGCCGCAATCCCGAATTTGTGTCGTGGCTATGGGAAGAGGCGCCGCTTGACCGTGCCGTGTCGCGCGCGCAGCAGGAGGAAGCGCTGCGCCGCCAAATTGACGCGTTTGATGCTTTTGCCCCACGTGCAGCCTCCGTGCGCCGTTTTAAGCGCCGCGAGTTTCTGCGTATCGCCGTCCGCGACATATTCATGCACGGTCCCCTGGGCTCGCTGGTCGAAGACATGTCGAACCTCGCCGATGCGACGGTCGCCGTTGCGCTCGCATCCTCGTATCCCGAGATGACAGCCCGGTATGGGCTCCCGCGGTCGCAACGCACGAAAGACGAGGCCACATTCGCGGTGCTGGGCATGGGAAAACTGGCTGGACACGAGCTCAATTTCAGTTCCGACATCGACCTCATCTTCCTGTATTCGGACGAAGGCGAGACCACCGGCGGGTCGGCCGGAACCACCAGCAATGCCGATTTCTTCCGCCGGGTGGGCGAACGCATCATCAAAATGCTGCACGAACAAACCGCCGAGGGGCATGTCTTCCGGGTGGACATGCGCCTGCGCCCCTACGGCCGCTCCGGGACGCTGGCGGTCAGCCTCGACAGCGCCATCGAATACTACGAACGCGCAGGGCAGGCCTGGGAGCGCCAGGCACTCATCAAGACCCGCCCCATTGCGGGCGACATGGCCCTCGGCCACGAGTTCATCGAGCGCACCCGGCCGTTCACCTATCCACGGTACTTTGATGACGAGACCCTGGAGGACATCCGCGACACCAAACTGCAGATGGAGGCCCTCACCAGCGGCCGCGGGGAAACCGAGCGTGAGGTGAAACTCGGACGGGGCGGCATTCGCGACATCGAGTTCACCGTGCAGGTGTTGCAACTGCTAAATGGCGGCCACCTCATCGAGTTGCGCACCGCCAATACCCTCACGGCGATCGCCGCATTGGGCGAACAAGGCATTCTGCGCCCGCTTGACGCCGCCGCCCTCAGAAGCAATTACACTTTTCTTCGGCGCATCGAACACCGTCTGCAAATTGAGGGAAGCCAGCAACGACACGCCCTCCCCAAAGCGCCCGGGGAAATCGATTGCTTCGCCCGCCGCATGGGCTACCCCAACGGCGAGTCGTTTATGGCCGATTACCGCGATCGGACCAGCACCACCCGCGAAATCCTCGATGGGTTTCTGGCGGCCAAAGGCAGCGGCAATCTATGGGTCACCGATTTGCTTAACCCGCGCTCCGAGGGCCGTGACGGCATCGCGCATCTTGACCAGCTCGGGTTCCGCGACCCCCCCAAGGCCCGCCAGGAACTGCTTGCCCTGAGCATAGGACCCGAGGAACACACGAACACCCTGCGCGTGCGGCAGGTGTTCGCGACTATTGCTCCCGTCTTGCTCGAGTCCCTCGGAGAACTCTCTGACCCCGACGCAGCCTTGCTCCGTTTAGGGCAGCTTCTCGCCAAACTACGCGCCCCCGGGGCGATCTACGACATTCTTTACGCCGACCCCACGCTGTGCCGACAGCTGACCCGCCTGGTGGCTAACAGCGTATTTCTGACCGAGATCCTGATGCGCGACCCCGGCCTCTTCGATGTCATCGGCGCCCGAAGCGCACTCGAGGATCCCGTCTCGCCGGAGCTGTTGCGCGAACGCCTCGACGACCTATGCGGCGCGTATGACCGCGAGGCTGGGCCATACCGGTTTGTGTCCGGCGAGATACTCCGCATTGGCATGCGCGACCTCTTCGACTATGCCGACGTGCACCAAATAGGCGAGGAACTCACCAATGTGGCCGAGACATGCCTGCGGTTTGTTCTGACACGCTCCATGGACGCCGTGGCCCAACGCTACGACACAACCGAGGCCGCATTTGCCGTGCTCGGCATGGGAAAACTCGGGGGGCGAGAACTGGGCTACGGCAGCGACCTAGACCTTGTGTTTGTCTATGAAGAAGACGCGCCCATCGAGTCGGGCATCTCGCCTATCGAGTATTTCACGGCGGTAGCCTCGAAGTTCCTGCGCACGCTCAAGGAACCCACCCGATTTGGGGTCTTGTATGATGTGGATGCCCGCCTGCGGCCTGACGGCAACAAGGGTGTGCTTGCCGTGACGCCATCGCGCCTGCGCGAGTATTACCTCAACGAGGCCCAAGCATGGGAACGTCTCGCGCTGGTGAAAGCGCGCTGTGTCGGGGGAGACGAAGCGTTCGGAGACCGCCTCCACGAACTTGTGCAAGCCCTCGCATTCGACCGTGAGTTGACAGCTGCGGAACTCGAAAACATCGAGCAGATTAGGCAAAAAATCGTCGCCCAAGCCCCCCCGCACGACCTCAAGAAGGCCGAGGGAGGCATCATGGAACTCGAGTTCATCGTACGGCTGCAGCAATTGGCCCATGGTCAGGACCGTCCCGAGGTCCGCCAGGGCAGTGCCCTCGGCGCGCTCCAAGCACTGACTCGAATTGGCGTGCTCGAGGAGGACACTGCCCGGCAATTGCGCGACGCCTATCTGTTTCTGCGCCGGCTCGAGAATCGCACGCGCATGATGCACGGCCGGCCGGCGAGCGGTCTGCCCGAAGACCCCGTCGAACGGGCCGACCTCGCCAAACGCCTCGGCATCGACGCGGATCCACTTGAGCGGGCGGCCATTCACAAAGCCAATATCCATGCAGTGTATGAACGTATCGTGAAATCCTTGCGCAATGCGATGTAAACCTCTATCGAAAGGAATCTTACGACTGGCATGAGCTCCATGGACGACATAGTCCGGTACATTGACCTCACGCGTGTCACCGTGCCCATACACGAATTCTCGGCAGACGAACGCGCCGCGCTCGACAACGTAAACCATCGCGTCGCCTCGGGCGAGTCGCTGGCCGATGTGATGGATTTCGTCTTCGAGTCCACCCAGAGCCTGTTTCCGTGCGATCGGCTCAGCATTGCGTTCGTGCAAGATGATGACCGTGTGGTTTCACACTGGTCCCGCGCACTCTACACGCCCCTGTTGCTGCAAAGCGGATACGCCGAGGACTTGCGGCAAACCACCCTTGCGCGCGTGCGCGACACGGGCCACGTCCGCCTCATCGACGATCTGGAAGCCTATGTGGTCCTCAAACCGGAAAGCGTTTCGGCACGCCTGCTGGTTCGCGAGGGCGTGCGTTCGAGCATGACCTGCCCCCTCTCGGTTGACGACCGTAACGTAGGTTTCCTGTTTCGCAGCTCGCGCAATCCCGGAGCCTATGACATGCACGAAGTGCTGCTGCACAGCGCCCTGGCCGACCGCCTCAGCCAGGCGGTCGAAAAGGCCTACCGCATCGAACAGCTCACGGCCGCCAACCAGGCCTACACCGAGATGCTGGGCTTCGTCAGCCATGAACTCAAAAGCCCGCTGGGCGCCATCGTCATGGATGCCAAGGTACTGGAGCAAGATTACGTGGGCCCGCTGCAACCCGCGCAACGCGAACGGATCCTGAAGATGCGCGGCAAGGCCGAGTATCTCCTGACCCTGATCAAGGACTACCTCGATCTGGCCCGCATCGAGGGCGAGGGGTTCACGCCTCAGCCCAAGAGCCAGGTGGATTTCCCGAGCGAGGTCATCGGGCGCGCCATCGAAGTGGTTCAGGCACAAGTCGAGGAGCGGCGCATGAGGCTCACGCAAGACATCCCTGAGCACGCCGATGCGGTGGAATGCGACCCCGGACTCATGATCATCGTGATGGTGAATCTGCTCGGAAACGCGGTAAAGTATGGCAATGAAGATGGGGTGATTCGTGTTCGCATGACGCAGAAACGCGGCAGACTCGACGTCTCCGTCTGGAACGAAGGTCCCGGCTTTCCCAAGAGCGAACGCTCGAAGCTATTCAAGAAATTCTCGCGCCTGCAGACCAAAGAGCTGATGGCCCGGAAAGGCACGGGCGTGGGATTATACACGGCCTGGCGGATTGTTCAGGCTCATGGAGGCCGCATCTGGGCCGATTCGGAAGAAGGCGCATGGGCCGAGTTTCACCTCGAGATTCCGCAGCCCCTCGAGCAGCGCCGTCAGTCGGCTCCACGCGGCGCAAAGCCCGCCCCGGATAAGGACACTGGCACCTCGGGGTCAAGCAGTAGAGAGTAGCAGGTCATGCTGAAAAATACGGAAATCGCTTCTTTTATCGACGAAGAAGCCATCGAGGCCATCCTCGCACACGAAGCCCGCAAGGATGCCGAACGCGTGCGCGACGTGCTGGCGAAGGCCCGCCAGCTCGACGGTCTCGATACGGATGAAGTCGCGGCCCTGACGACTGTAAGCGACCCGGAATTGCTCGGCGAAATGTTCGAGACCGCCCGCTATGTGAAAGACCAGATCTACGGGCGGCGGGTGGTCTTGTTCGCGCCGCTCTACATATCCAACCTCTGCTCGAACGAATGCCTCTATTGCGCATTTCGCAAAACCAACAAAGACGTCAAACGCCGGGCGCTCAGCCAACAAGAAGTCGCCCACGAGACCCGCATCCTCATCGATCAGGGCCACAAACGCGTCCTTCTGGTAGCGGGCGAATCATATCCCGTCGAGGGGTTTGATTACGTCCTGCAATCCGTGGCCACTATTTACGACACGCAGAATGCCAACGGCGAGATCCGCCGCGTCAACGTCAACGTCGCTCCGCTGAGCACCGAAGAGTTCCGGCAGCTCAAGGCCGCCAATATCGGCACGTACCAACTGTTCCAGGAGACCTACCACCGCGAAACCTATGCAGAAGTCCATGTAGGCGGCATGAAGCGCGACTACAACTGGCGCATCACCGCCATGGACCGGGCCATGCAAGCGGGCATCGACGACGTGGGCATCGGTATTTTGTTCGGACTGTTCGATTACCGCTTCGAGATACTTGCACTGATGCAACACATCCGGCATCTCGAGAAGCGTTTCGGCATCGGCCCGCACACGATCAGCGTGCCGCGGCTCGAACCCGCGCTCAACGCCAACATCGCCGCCCATCCGCCACACCCCGTTTCGGATGTCGACTTCCGCAAGATCGTCGCGATCCTGCGCCTTGCCGTGCCATATACCGGCATCATCATGTCCACGCGCGAAACCCCGAACATCCGCCGCGAGACCTTCGCGCTCGGCGTCTCGCAGATCTCCGCCGGCAGCCGCACCAATCCCGGCGGCTATGCCGAAGAGGAGGCCTACGATTGCAGCCAGTTCTCGCTCGGCGATCACCGGCCGCTCGATGAAGTCATCCGCGACGTCGCTTCGCTCGGGTACATCCCCTCGTTCTGCACCGCCTGTTACCGCCTCGGGCGCACCGGAGCAGACTTCATGGACCTCGCCAAGCCCGGCAAGATCAAGGACCATTGCGACGTCAACGCCCTCAGCACCTTTGTCGAGTACTTGTGCGACTATGCGTCGCCTGAAACCCGCTCGGCGGGAGAGCAATGCGTCGCGAACGCCCTCGAGGGCATGACTCCCGAGCGCCGCAACACCGCCCAGGCCCTTATCGGTCAAGTCAAGGCCGGCCGCCGAGACTGCTACGTGTAGAACCGGCTATCGTCTCAGAGGCCTGTGCGGTTGCCAAAAGACACTGGTGCAGTGTTCAGGGGCTGCCTTCTCAAGAATTCCCCGTGTCGCTTGATTCCTGAGGGGCGGCGTTGCACACTAAGGCCGGTGCATGTCACCATGAGGGAAGGGAAAAAACCAAGGAGGAGAGCGCCATGAACAAGCACATCGTCTACGGCGTACACGTGATCGACCGGATGAACAAAGTCCCGGATGTCCAGCAACTGTTTACGGAATATGGGTGCAACATCAAGACCCGCATCGGCCTGCACGACGTCAGCGAGGGTTTCTGTGCGCCCGGCGGCGTGATCCTCCTCGAGATGTTTGGCGACGAAAACGTCTGCGAGGAACTGCGCAACAAGCTGGCTGCGCTCGAGGGCGTCGAAGTGCAGGAGATGGTCTTCGAACACCCCTGACCCACGCGGCCACGCGGCCCGAGAGACTGTGGCAAAGAACCAACACGGCAGACCAGCGAGGACCCATGACACGTTATGCTGTTCAGCAGATACCCATGTGCCTGTTGGCGCTGTTTGTGGCGCTATGGGCCGGCCCGGCATCGGCCGAGACGCTGCCGCGCCCCCACCCCGTCGAGCAGCCGGAGTCGCCGCTCATGCTCGAGGGCGACTGGGTGCCCGAAGACCCGCACGACATCGATTTTCACGCACTGCCGCGAATTCCCTCCGAACATGCGGTCGTGAGTGACGTCCGGGACGCGGGCGGCACCCGCGTCAATCAGCACAATTATCTCGTGCATTTCAACGGGCGGTTCTGGGCGATGTGGAGCGACGGGCCCGGCGAAGCACGAGTGCCGCCGGACGAGCATCGCGACGTGGTGCCCGGCCACGACCGCGCGGACCAGCGGGTGTCGTTCGCCACGAGCGAAGACGGCCTCGTTTGGAGCGATATTGGCGACGTGGCCGGCCCGCCCGACGAGGGATTCGGCTGGATCGCGCGCGGGTTCTGGGTGCGCGAGGGCGAGTTGCTCGCGCTGGTGACCCGTTTTAACGCACCGGGTTACCGCGGAGAGGGCCTGCAGCTGCACGCCTTCATCTGCCGCACGGGCATTCCCGAGGACGGCTGGGAACACCTCGGCCTGGTCTATGACAACGCGATGAACAACTTCCCCCCGAAACGCCTGCCCACCGGCGAGTGGATGATGTCGCGGCGGCTCCACGACCGCGGGGTCCATTATCTCGTCGGCGGCGTCGAGGCGTTCGATCAATGGCAGTCCTACCCCGTGGTGGACTATGAGGGCGAGTTGCTGGCGGAAGAACCGTACTGGTGGATCCTGCCCGACGGCAACTTGCTTGCCCTGTACCGCGACAACCGCCGCAGCGGGTATCTGTTCCGAGCGTTCTCGACCGATCACGGCCGCGCTTGGACCGACCCCGTCCGGACAGATTTTCCCGACGCACGCTCGAAGTTCAGCGGCCTTCGCCTCAGCGATGGACGCTACGTGCTGGTATCCAATCCCAACCCGAACGCCCGCAATCCCATGGCGCTTTCCATCAGCGATGACGGCATCGTCTTCATCAGAATGGGCTATCTCGTTGGCAGCCGGCACGTGGACTACCCTCACGTGATCGAGCATGATGGCCATCTCTACGTCGCGTTCGCATCGGCGAAGCAGACCGTGGAAGTGCTGAAGATCGCCATGACCGCCATCGATGCCCTCGAAATGCCGCCCGAACCGCTCACCATCCACCGGAATAACGGTGATTCCGGGTGATCTCCTCGATCAGCCGGGCAAACGGGCCCGTTCACGGCGGAAGACTTCGAGCGCCGCCGCATCCGGATAGTACGCGCCTGCTCCTGCGATGGGGAGCCTTGCCGTGAAGCTCATCGATGCGGTATTCGAAGCGCGCCTTTTGAAAGGTTATCCGCGCGCCTCTATACTGACGCGGCTTGTGCCTGCTGCTGCCAGGCAGGGCCAATGGGAAACACCCACACGATGGGGAAGAATGGAAAACCTATGCGCACGTCTGCATCTCGTTCGTGGCGGTCTTTACTCATCACCGCTCTGATGCTTCATCTTGCCGTGAGTTACGCAACCGCGCTGACACACGAGGGCGAAATGCCGCTCCGGCCGGGCGCGGCTGCCGTTGTAATCCATCCCGCTCTGCCGTACGAAGGTCCGGTGCGTGACGACATGGATGAGTACGGCGGGTGGCTGGGCCTCAAAGGCACTGCAACCGGCTTTTTCCATACGGAACAGGTGGGCGGCCGCTGGTGGCTCATCACCCCGAAGGGAAACGTCTTCTTCATCCTGGGCATGGGCGGGGGGCCCCGCGACGGCGACGCCGACAGATTGCGTGCCCTGGGTTTCAATGGGGCCTACGGCGGCTACTACAAACGCGGCACGGAAGGAGGCGATTTCCCATACATGCTCGACCTGAAGTTTCTGCGGCTTGCCCGAAGAGAGCTTCCCATCGAAGTGCCCGCCGGCCAACCCCCATGGGCGACCTTCCCCGATGTTTTCGACCCCGAGTGGGTGGACGAGTGCGAACGCTATGCGCAAATCCACCTCAAGCCTGTTGCCGACGATCCCCTCATGATCGGGTACTGGATAGACAACGAACCGACATTTGAAGGATGGTACGAGGCCGCAACCCGCACCGATCCTGACAGCCCGGCGCGCCGGGCGTTTGTCGAAGTCGCCCGGGCGTACTACGCGGACAAACCAGAGCAACTTCCCCGAGATTGGGCGGCCCACGGCGCGGAGACGCCCGATGATTTGCAGCACGTGAATGGCGCGCCGCCCGCGGTGCCCGGTCTCGCAGAAGCATGGGAGGTCGCGGTGGCCGAGCAGGCCTTCTCAACAATCTACCACGCAGCCCGCAGAGCAGCACCTAACCATCTTAA
>SLSB01000691.1 GCA_007130675.1 Candidatus Hydrogenedentota bacterium
GGCGCGCCCGCCCTCGAGGTAGACGCCTTTTTCGGCAGCATCGAATCCGCGGCGCTCAACATTTTCAAACTTGGCGATGAGACTGCGACATTGCGCGCGGTAATCACCGATTTTGTTCATGAGGACAATCCGGACTGGACAGTACCTGCGCGTGGTCTGGTGGAACTGCACGAAGTGCTCTCGGTGCCGACGCAGATGCTGGATATGGCGCCCGACGCCTTGCCCGCACTGAACCAGGCCCAAACCCTTGCCGTGCCCTCGTGGGGTGCGCGGCAACTGTGGTTGCGCATCGACACGGCCGCCCTCGAGCACCCGGGTCTCTGGCAGGCTGAATTGCAGTTACGGCCCCTTGCCGTCGGCGGGGTTCCGGTCCGCGTGCCCCTGTCACTGAACGTATGGGACGCGCAACTGCCCGAGGAGCAGGCGCTGGATCTGTGCACCTGGGCGTATGTGCACCGCTCGCACCTGGCCGACCAGCCCGAGGCCGCCCTCGCGGATCAGGTCGCTCACGGTTCGAGCATTTTCGTGGCGCCTTTTGCCCCGAAGGGGGTCTTCGACGAGCAGGGCAACATCGTGTCCATGGACTTCACCGAGCACGACGCTCATGTGCTCACACACGGTCCCCACGGCATCCTGCTGTTATCCGGGTATACCAATGCGATTACAGGCCCCGCGCCCGGTGACTCCGAGATCTGGCGCAAAGCCTACATCGCGTATCTGCGCCGGTGGGTGGCTCACCTGGAAGACCTCGGGTTTACCTATGATGACTATGCGCTCTATCCGCTCGACGAACCGGGGCTCACCGAAGGCAGCGTGGACCGATTCCTCACCCACGCCAAGCTGGCCAAAGAGGCCGATGCCGACATCCGGGTCTATGCCAATCCCGTGGGCGGCGCGACCATGGAAGACCTGCAACGCATGACGCCCTACGTAGATATCTGGGCGCCGCACCGCTTTGCCTATATGCTGGGCGTGGGCGGCGATAAACTCGAGTATCTCAAGTCGCTCGGAACAACACTGTGGACCTATGAATGCGAGGCCAACGTCAAGCATCAGTCGCCGTTGGCATATTACCGCGCCTATGCCTGGCACGCCTGGCAGCACGGCATGACCGGCATTGGTTTTTGGACCTACTGCACCTCTTCCGACGACCCGTGGCATGAACCCGCAAGAGGAAGCAACGATTATCAGCTTGTGTACCCGGGAGACGGCATCGTCACCAGCAAACGGTGGGAGGCCGTGCGCGACGGCATCACCGACTACACCATGCTCGATGCGTTGCGCAACGCCGTGCGCGCCGCCGAGGCTCGCGGACAGCATGATGACGTGGCGGCGGCACACAGGCTGCTCGATGACGGAACCCGCGCGATAGCGGCGTTCAATGGCGTCTGGTCGGACAGTCACGGCGCGGGCGCGGGCGACGCCCCCGAGCAACGCAAGCTCTCCGATGCGCAATGGCGCGCCTTTCGCGAGACACGCGCCGAAATCGCCCGGCTTCTCGCGGCATTTTCAGAGGAATAGCGCCATAAAACGCTAGTCTCCTCTCTGTGGATCACGCGGTTTTCACGCGCCACGCGCCCCACATGGCCGCGGCGGGGCGGCCGCCGGATACTTCGCCGCTTCCAACGGGCGGGCATGCGAGTCTCACGCAGACGGTTTTTCATGAATGGATTGCGATTCTCAGATGCGGTAGGCTGCTGGGAAATGCGGGCGATTTGCAGGGCGATCGCGTATACTGACGCAGGATGAACAAGGGGAAACGCCCGTCGCTGGAGGAGAGGCTGAATGGTTGACGCGCCGGACAAACGGGCGGATGCGCTTCATGATGAGGCCGATCTGCTGCTCGAATGCTCGGGGCTGGCGCGGGTGTTGCAAGGCTACGGGCAGGTCCATGTCACCGGCAGCTACGCGCTCGGCCTGATGGCGTGGCGCACGCTCGATATTCACCTGGTGCTGTTCGAGATGTGGGACCCACTCGATGCGTTTTTTGCACTCGGCCACCAGATCGCCAAGCTCAGGGGCGTGACCCGCATGAGTTTCGGCAACCATCTGCGCCAGCCCGAGACGAGGCTGCCCCTGGGGCTGTATTGGGGGATACGGATGTTCAACCTCGAAACGGACGCGGAATGGAGCATCGATCTCTGGGCGGTCGACGAGGCCCATGTGCATCAGACCGATGGCCTCATGCAGCGTATCCGGCAAGCTCTGGACGACACATCCCGCCGCATCATCCTCGATATGAAGCCTGCGCTCTTCGCCCATGATGAACACCCCCCGTTCCTCAGCAGCATATCCCTCTACGAGGCCGTCCTTTTCGAAGGTCTGCGCGACCAGGCAGCCATCCTCGAATATTTGCGCAACCACAGTGTCGAGGGCCTCTGAGGTCTGTGCGAGACAAGCGCCCAGCGCGGAATCTGTCGCAATTTTCACGCCTTGTGGGAAGATTCGTTTTCCCGCCGTGTCGGGCTCATCTATTGCCGCGTCTGTGCCGCGCCGGATGGCAGGCGGGCGGCGCGTGTGGCGATACGCGCACAAAAGGGGTACAATACAGGTGTTTGGAACAGGGGGATGGGGAAAATACCCAGGTCTAACACCCGGATGAATGGCGTGAGCCCGGATGCCTATTCAGAAAAGCAGTTGCTCGAGATTCTTGCCGGCCTCGACTGTGCGGCGAGTCCCGAGGCGCTGTGCGCCGGCCATGGCATCGGCGGCGAATTGGCGCGCGCGTTGTGGGCCCGCCGCACCCGCGCCGCCGAGATTCTCTCGAATGACGACACGAAACGCAGCGTGCGGCTCGAGACGCTGCTCGAGGTCGTCAACGAGCTGGCCAAAGCGCCCGGTTTTGATGCGCTGTGCAAAGCGGCCGCCGAGATGGCTGTCTCGCGCCTCGGTTTCGAGCGTATCGGCATCTGGTTCCGCGATGAAGA
>SLSB01000328.1 GCA_007130675.1 Candidatus Hydrogenedentota bacterium
GCTCCATCTGCGGGCGCGGCCATAACTTCGCCCCCTCAGCCTACCGCCTCTACTGTTATATGGCTGTGGACGAGGCGCCTCATCTCATTGGATTTGGGCCCCCACTCGCATCGGCCGGGGTAAATCATGTATGGTGTATGCAGGCAGCGGGCGGTCTATCGAGGGCGTCTGACGCCCATCGGGCGGTTTCCAAATTCAATGGATGCGCGGCCGTGTTGGATGTGGATGTGGCGCAGCGAGAATAGAGTTGACATCGAGCCTTTTCTCTGACTGTGCGAGAACCGGTGCGGAGCACCTTTGCAAAAGGAGCGGAGTATGTGGAAAACAACGGTGACAATACTCGTCGGGCTTACGGCCATCGGTATGGCAGCGGGACAGGCAAACGACCCCTACGTGCGGGGTCCCGAGGAACGCCGCTGGGAACCCGTGCGCGACGAAGTCTACCTTCAGGAAATCGGACAGCAAGTCGAAACCGATAAGCCCCTCATAACGGCGGCCGTGTTCGAAGGCGTCCTTTATGTGAGCACGGGCGAAGCCATCTATGAGTTGAGTGGCGACCGGTTGTATGCCATCCCAGAAGGGCCCGCGGGGATTCACCGCCTGCGCGTCCTCAACGGCGCGCTTTGGGGCGCCGCCCGCGACGGCCTCTACCGCTACGCGCAAAACGACCTCGTGAAGGTCAGTGATGGCGCCTTTGTAGATGTAGGCGTCGTGCGCGGCGAGGTCCATGCCGCCACCCGCAGCGATGTCTACCGCTATGTGGACGGCGCACTGGTGAATCTCGAGCCCGAAATCGGATATCGCTCGGCCAATATCACCATGCACATCGAAGACGGTTCGCACGTGCTGGTTGAAGGCGAGGATGGCCAAATGGTCCGGTGGCGGCCCGAGCGTATCGGCCCCGTCGCACGCATTGCATCGTACAGCGACACCCTCTATGTGATGCAGCCGCGTGATTTGGTATTGCTTGACAACGAGACGGTGGACCACCGCGTGGTGGACTGGGGTCTGCCGCCCTCCAGAAATTTCCGCGACATGCTGTCGTTGGGCAATCGCCTGCTCATCGCCACCGACAGCGGCGTGGCCGTGCTGCGCGGGATGGCCATGACCACCCTCGACGGAGAGGCCGGCTTGCCCTACGAAGACACCACGTGTCTGGCCGAAGGATTCGACAAAGACCTCTGGATCGGCACAACCTGGGGCGCGGTTCGCAAAGTGAACGCGGATGAGTTCCACTATTTCGCCGGCCAGCGCTGGCTGCCCGACGACAACGTCAATGATATCGCCGTGGGGGGTAACGCGGTCTACATTGCCACCGACGGAGGCTTGGGCATCATCCGTTACGAACCTTACACCCTGCAGAAGAAAGCCGCTTATTTCGAGCGCAGGCTCGAGGAATGGGGCCACAAACGCATGGGATTCACCCACTTGGTCCACAAAACCGGCGAAGGCGAGTGGATCCGGGAAATCACGGACAACGACGGCGGCTTCACCGCCCACCATCTGGTCGCCATGATGTTCAAGTATGCCGTCACCGGCGACGAGCAGGCCTGGGAAGAGGCCGTAAATACGCTCAACGCCATGGTCTGGCTCGAGGAAATCACGCCCATCTCCGGCTTCCCGGCCCGCTCGATATGGTCGATCCATGGCGACGCAGGCACAAAATCAGAAGCCGGGTCGGGCGGCGTGCCCGCACGCTGGACCCCCTCCGAATGCGGTAACTTCGAGTGGAAAGGCGACACCTCGAGCGACGAGGTCGGCGCCCATTACTACGCCATGGCCGTGTTCTACCAACTCGCGCCGGACGGGCCCGAGAAAGAGCGCGCCAAGGAGCATGTCGAGCGCATGACGCGCCACATCGTCGAAAACGGATGGAAACTCGTCGATCTGGACGGCCAGCTCACGCGCTGGGGGCGCTGGGACCCCGAATACCTCCAACGCCCCTACGGCATGTATGCCCGAGGGCTCAACGGCATGGAAGCGCAGTCCTATATCCATACCGCCATCGGCATGCTCGGAGACGACTATTACCGCGATGCCCTGCAGCAGCTTCTCGATTGGCGCTATCACGAACACACCGTCCGCCAGAAGCTCACCTTCCCGCCCAGCGATATCACCACATGGGATGACCGGCTCGCCTTCCTGAGCTACTACCCCTTGGTCAAGTATGCCGAACAGGATTGGCTGCGGGCACTCTACCTCCGCAGTCTCGAACGCAGTTGGGAAGTCAAGCGTCTCGAAAAACATCCCTGGTTCAACTTCCTCTACGGCGCGCTATCCGGCAACGAGTGTGAAGCCGAAGAGGGTGTGCAGTTTCTTCGCGAATGGCCGCTCGATATGATCAGCTACAGCTACCGGAATTCGCACCGTGCCGACTTGCATCCCGAGCCCGGCTATGTGCCCTATGCCGTCGGTCCGCGCACGCCTTCCCCCAAGCAAATCTCGCCGCGTGAATCGGAACCCACAAAACTCGACGGGACCACGCTTCGCCTGGACGGCGGCGCGGGCGGACGCCGCAGCATCACGCCTAACGCGTGGCTTGAGAGCTATTGGATGGGGCGCTACTTCGGCTTCATCGAGGCCCCCGACACCGATATCCCCGAGCTGCTGACCATCGAAGACCGCCCCCTCGAGCAGCGCGGCGCGGCGCCCTATGACGGACCCCCAAGACCCTTTTAATCGCGCGGCGGCCAAACACCCCGCGACGAACAACAGAACCAGCTAACCCCGTGGCGCGGCCGCCCACGGCCGCGCCACGGATTTGCTCCCGTTGGTCCCTTTCGTTCTTCGGTGCGCCCCTTGCCCTCTTGCTCCATTTGGGCCCTTTGGTCTCTTTCGTCCCTTTGGTCCCTTGGTCCACCCCGTCCAAATGGCAACAAACTGCCTCGTTCCAACGTAGCTGCCCTCACCCATCGGGTTCAGGA
>SLSB01000274.1 GCA_007130675.1 Candidatus Hydrogenedentota bacterium
GCATTGGTGGAAACCGTTTCGGAACCGCGCGGTCACCTATCTCAACAACGTGCCCGAACTTCGCAACTCAGACATTGTTCGGCGATTCGAGGCCGTTCGCATCAAGCCGGGCGCGGCGTAGCCCAATCGCTGGACAACTGACAGCAATATGACGCGTATCCTCCGGTTGCCGGAACACCAGAAACGCAGCAATATGCCAGCCCAGGCCCCGGTTTGTGAAAGCAGATTCTTCCGCGATGCCTGAAGGCTCCGGGATATGTGGCGTGCGGGGGTCGGCCGCTTTGGATTGGCCCGGGTTGCCGGGTGGTGGTGGGGCAGGGGGATGCGTTGATTGTGAAAGGGCGCGTGCGTATCATAACGCCGGAACGCAACAGTGAGAAACCGTCCAGGTGCGCGTGCCGATGCACCACGAAATTACGGGACTAACCATGGGGATGGAACCAACCATGATCTTTCGACTCACCCTCGTCACGCTGCTTGCGGGTGTTTGCTCGGCGTTTCCGGCCGCGGCAACAGAACCGCTCCCGGGCGACGAACCCAGCCGGGTCAACGAACTAATCAGTGCGCCGGCCATGCAGGACGCCATGGATGCCGTCGAAGCGTATCTCGAACGGCACGTAGACTTGGCGGAACGCCCCAAAGAAGGAAGGCTGGTCCGGCTCACGGTGCAAGACTGCGTCAACATGGCGTTGGAAAACAACGAGAAGATCTTTCAGGCCGAGAGCGATATCGAAGCCGCGCGGGCGCGGATCGGGCAGGCCCGCTCGCGTATGCTGCCCCATCTAAGCGCCAATCTTTCATTTACCCGCACGGAATACAAAGATGCGACCCCGGGAGGCCTTCTCGGCGTATTGGGCGACGTGTTTTCATCGCAGTTTCTGCCCGATGACAGTTTTCGAAGCGAGTCGGTCACAGCCAAACAGGTGTTATACGCTGGGGGGCAGATCCGCGCGGCCATCGATGCCGCGCGCTTCCTCGCCGAGTCGCAGGAATGGCAGAAAGCCGTCACCCTCGCCCAAGTCGAGTTTGACGCCAAACAGGGTTTCTACGATGTGTTGCTTGTGTCCGCGCTTGTCGAGGTAGCGGCCGAGAGCGTGCGAACGTTCGAACGAAATCTCGCCGATGCCCAGCAGATGTATGATGTCGGCATGATCAGCAATTTCGAGGTGTTGCGGGCCAAGACCGAATTGGGCGCGCGCGAGTCGGAACTGGTTGCTGCCAGGAATGCGCTTCGTCTCGCGGAAGCCAACTTGCGCCGGGTGCTTTTTTTGCCCGAGGACACGATCCTCGAGCTCGAGGCCAGCATGGATTGGCGGCCGAGCGCCGTGCCCGTTGAAACGCATGTGGATCAGGCCATCGACAACCGCCCCGAGCTTCGGGCCCTCCGCGAATCTATCGAAGCCGCCAAGCGGCAGGTGCGCGCCGTCCGAGGGCAGTATCTTCCCCGTGTCGGAGTGCGGGCCGAATACTCGAATACGGAGGCCGACACGCTGGCCATGCTTGATGGGTGGACCTTCTCCATTGGGGCGGAATACGACATTTACGCGGGGGGAAGGCGCAGGTTTGACGTGCTCGAGGCCCGTTCCCGGGTCACCAGTCTTGAACACCAGCTCGCCGACCTCGAGCGGCTCGTCGAATTGGACGTGACCCAGGCCCACATCAGCATCGAGGACGCCATGGCGAAGATGGAAAGCGAGCGCGGCACGGTCACGTTGGCGGAAGAGGGCCTGCGCCTGGCAGAGCTGCGGTTCCAGGAAGGCGTGGGTACGCAGTCCGAGATTCTCGACGCCGAACTGGCGCTCACCAACGCCCGCACCGCCCTGTTCAATGCGTTGCGCGAATACGCGGTGGCCAATGCCTCGCTCGAGCGCGCCACGGGCCGCAGTTGGTGGCGCGAGCACGAGACGTTCATGGAATCGCTGCCGCAATTGCCGGAAACAGAGGAATAGACCGCATATCCTGGAACAGGTTTTTCCGCATTCTTGGCCGTTTGTGAGGCGGGTCTTTCCGGGCGAACCCTACCCGAGAATCTTGCGGCCTTCCGACGACTTGATGCCTGAGATAATGCGGTCGAACGCCTGCTCGTTGCTGCACGCCGATGTCGCCTCTTCGCGCGTCACGGTACCGGCCTGATACAGCTCGACCGCGTGCTGATCGAAGAGCTTCATCTCGCTGTCAACTTCGATGATGCTGTGCAAGCGCTCGATTTCGGCCTCGAGGATGGCGTCGCGCACAAGGGGACCGCCTCCGAGCAGGATCTCGACGCACGGGACGCGCCCGCCGCCCTTCTTGCGGAGCAGGCGCTGGCATACCACGCCGCGCAACGCATACGCAAGCTCCTGGCGGATGAGATCGCGCTCGGCTTGCGGAAAGTAGCTGATAACCCGGTTCACGGTGTCCACCGCCGTCATGGTGTGCAGCGTGCTGAACACGAGGTGACCCGTTTCCGCCGCGCTGATCGCCGCCCGGATCGTTTCCATGTCGCGCATCTCGCCCACGAGAATCACGTCGGGGTCTTCACGCAACGCGCCGCGCAGCGCATTAGCAAATGAGAATGTGTCGCGCCCCACCTGCCGTTGCGAGATGATGCTCTTCTTGTCTTTATACACGTACTCGATCGGGTCCTCGACGCTGATGATGTGGCGGTGGTGCGTCTCGTTAATGTAATCCAGCATCGAGGCGAGCGTGGTGGATTTGCCGCTGCCCGTCACACCACACACGAGGAACAGGCCGCGGTGGCTGTGCGCGATTTCGCGCACTACCATGGGGATATTGAGGTCTTCGAACGGAACCGGGTCCTCGGGAATAAGCCGGATAGCGAGCGCCATCGCACCTTGTTTGAAATAGCAGCTGACGCGCAGATAGCCAATGCCGGTGGCGTGGAAGTTGAAACTCGATTCGCGCTCGGCCTCAAGGA
>SLSB01000039.1 GCA_007130675.1 Candidatus Hydrogenedentota bacterium
GAGGACGGACGTTGGTATGACGAGGCGGGCTATGCCGTTCAAGCAGACGAGGCCGGGGGCTGGAAGGCCACCCTGGCGATTTCAGAGACGGAAGCACGCGGATTTCCCATCCATCCCGCGGGCCATGCGCTGCGTCGGGAGGTCGCTCTGGACCGCGCCGAGTGGGACTACCACGTCAAACCCGGCGATTATATGCTTGACATGCATATCCCCTCGGGGGGGAAAATGACGCCCGAGAATTGCCTCGAGAGCATGCGCCAAAGCGTCGAGTTCTTCCGGCGGCAGTTCCCTGACAAACCATTCAAGGCGTTCTGGTGCCATTCATGGATTTTCGGTCCGCAGCTCGAGAAGATCCTGCCCGAGAAGGCCAACCTTGTGCGGTTCTTGCGTGAAGTATACCTGTACCCTATCTATTCAGAAGACGGCGGCTTGTGGTTCATTTTCTTGCAGGATAAGTTTGACTTGCCAACGGCCCCGCGCGAAAACAGCCTGCAAATTGCGATTGCCCAGTATCTCGAAGAAGGCGGCGACTGGCACGAGGGGGGCATGATCGCGCTTGTGGATGAACTTGACCAATTTGGCCAACAGATCTACCGGGCGCGCTGGCCCGAAGTGGAAAAGGCGCTGGGGCTTCGCGCATAGACCCGCCAAGATCAAGTCCCGCCTGTGCTCAAGACCGTGCGCTCGGCCCTGCGCCACGGGACGTGTAAGCCCCGATCGCGTCACGGCGGTCTGCTTGCAGGGGGCAGGGGTCATGGTTCATGATGAGCGGGCAACATAACGTATGACTATCCTGGAGGTTTCGTATATGCCGAACACGGTGACGGTTCCCACGTGGTTCTATAAGCATGGCGACGCGGATTTCGCGCTCGAGGTGCCAGAAGAAGGTTTCGGCGGGTGGAAGAAGGCGAATCTCGAGCTATCGCTTGAGCACACGGCTGTGGCGGTCATGCACGCGTGGGACGCAGGCACAGCCTACGAACAATTCCCGGGGTGGTGGCGAGTCGTGCCCTACATACCCCGAGCGAACGAGATCATGGAGACGGTTTTTCCGCCGTTGCTCGAGGCGGTGCGCCAGTCGCCTCTGCCGCTGTTTCATGTTGTGGGCGGCGGCGACTATTACAAAGACCTTCCCGGGTATGAGCACGCTACCGAGCTTGCGCCCCGCGGCGGCCCCCCGGTCGAAAGGATTGCGCCCGATCCGGCGTTGCAGGCCATGCTCCAGTACAAGCATGAGCACGGCTACCCGCGCCCTCACAATGTGCCCGACATCCAGCGGGGATTCGAACGCATCGGTTTCCCGCCCCAGGCGCAGCCTCAAGGCGATGAAGGCGTGGCCGAGAACGGCCCACAGTTGTATGGCCTGTGCCGCGCGCACAACATTACACACCTGATCTACGCCGGATTCGCCATCAACTGGTGCCTGTTGCTGTCTCCGGGTGGCATGGCCGAGATGAACCACCAATACGGAGTTACATGCTCGGCCTTCCGCCAAGCCACCACCGCCGTTGAGAACAAGGCTTCGGCACGCGGAGAGTGGTGCAAAGAGCTGGCTTTGTGGCGCGTGGCCCTGGCGTTTGGTTTTGTGTATGATACAGATGATTTCATTGCCGCATTGAAGCCTCACAGCGTTGCCAAAGGCACTGCCGGGCTGTAACGAGAATCAGTGCTGATCGATGCCCCCTGTGAGCAGCGACGCACGTTGATGAGACGGCCAACCCCTTGCCAGTTTGCGTAACTCATAGTGAGGCATAGGCATACAGAGTGTCAACAATTTCTTTAAATACAAGAGATTTACGTGCGTCTGTATTCAACGTATAATTGGAGTGAGACGAATAATGTTCGGATCGGAGCCACACACGAAACGTTGGAAAGGAAAGTAGAATGAAACGCAAGACTTCTGCAGTTGCAGCGCTGGGTTTGGCGTTGGTGATGATCGTTGCGGCCGGGTGCGAAACGGTGCCGCGCGGAGCAGGCCTCGGCGGTGCACTGGGCGCCGGCACAGGGGCCGTCATCGGCCACCAGCGTGGCCGCGCGATTGAAGGCGCGGTGATTGGCGGTTTGGTTGGGGCGGCGGCGGGCGCTATCGCAAGCGATATTCGCGCACAGCGGACCCGGACGGCCCAAGAAACCGCTCAAGCCTACAACTACCAGCCCGCACAAGGCGAAGTGCTCGAACTCGAGCATGTGCGCGTCTTGCCGAGCCAGGTCAGGCGGGGCGATAAAGTTGAGGCCTCGATTCAGTACGCCTTGCTTGGCGGCGGCTCCGGAGGCGCCACCGTTCGTGAATCGCGTACCCTGATGCAGGGCGGTCAACCTGTCGCCGAGATTGGCACCAAGAATTTCACGCGCGATGACGGAACATGGGTAAGCACGGCTCAGTTCTCGGTGCTTGACACCCTCGAACTTGGTGAAGTCAGCGTGGTGCAGGTCATCGAGACCGCTCAGTCGCGCATCTCGGGCACGGCAAGATTCACAGTCATCGAATAGTGCCCCTCAAAATTGACCTTGCAGCGCAGGCCGCCGAGCATAAAGGCGGCCTGTGTTGCATATGCCCTGTCGCCTCGGCATTGCCCCCTTCTCCGCCTGAAGGACCGCGGCGAGTTTCATGGTGCAGGACCGACGCCGGGGCCTGCCACTTGGAATGAACGCCCGTTCCCGTCCAATCCACGATTCGGCCACCTTTTCGCGCATCAACCTTTTTCGCGTTGCATTCCGTGCGGTCTTGGGCTACTATAAGCACGTGGGAAGTGGAAACGCCAGCGAGGGATTCCATGCGAGCAGAAGGAGCAGAACGGAGACGCTATCCGCGCAGTCGGCGCGCAATGCCGCAAATTGTTGAAGACGACGGCCCCGGCGTCCTCAACCACGTCGACAATATCAGTGCCAACGGTGTGTTGTGTCACACGGTGAAA
>SLSB01000521.1 GCA_007130675.1 Candidatus Hydrogenedentota bacterium
GAATTGACGTGGTGCTTCTCGACCTTACGATGCCGCATCTTGACGGCGAGGAAACGTTCCACCGCATCCGCTCGATCCGGTCAGATGCGCGGGTGATTCTGACCAGCGGCTACGATGAGGGCGAGGTGGCTAAACGCTTTCATGGTATGGGCCTGGCAGGTTTTCTGCAAAAACCATACACTCCTTCCGAATTGCGCACGAAAATCGTCAGTGTGCTGGCTCAGCAGGCAGAAAACCCCGCGTGACGGCCTCAGGCGGGGCCAGCGCCTCGAATGAGCGCATCGAGTTCCACAGCCGCGGCGGTCACATCCGGGGCGGCGGTCACCGCGGTCACGACGGCCACATGGCGCGCACCGCGCTGAAGCACCTCCACGATGTTGTGGGCCTTGATGCCACCCATGACCGTGAAGGGAATGTGCAGATCCGGCGCAATTGCGTCGATCATTGCCGGCCCGACCGCGCCGGTGGCCACTGCCTTGGTCTGGGTCGCAAAAATGGGGCCGATATTGACGTAGCTCGCGCCTGCATTCTGTGCGGCGAGGGCTTCGCCACGATTGTGCGAAGACGCCCCGAGGATGAGCTGCGGCGCGACGCGGCGGGCCGCCTCGAGCGGCAGGTCGAATTCGCCGAGGTGAACGCCGTCCGCGTCAACAGCAAGCGCTATGTCCACACGGTCGTCAATGATAAGCAACGCATCGCGCGCGCGCGTCCGCTCGCGAAACGCCAAGGCCCGCGCGCATAATTCGCGGTCAGTCAGGTTCTTTTCGCGAAACTGCACGAGGCGCACCCCGGCATCGAGCACCCCCTCGAGCACCTCGAGCGCAGAACGGTCCCCGCAGAACTCCTCGGTGATAACCACATACAGCCCTGCCTGTGCAAATCGGTCCATCCGCTCGGAATGGGTCATCACCCGCCTCCGACAAACTGCACCAGCTCGACGGTGTCGCCTTCCTCGAGACTCACCGAGGGATAGATGCCGCGTTCGACAATGTCGCCGTTGCGCTCGACCACGGTAGCTTCGGGCTTTTGGCCCGCCTCGAGGATGAGTTGCTGCAGCGTGGTGCCTTTCGAAATCTCATGCATCTGGCCATTCAGAGTGATCTTCATGTCCGCAGTTCTCCCATATGGTTATGAGCCTGCCCCTGTGCACCGGGCGCTTCATCGAATGCATAATCGAAATCTTTCCAGACCGGTTCGTACCCTTTCGCGCGAATGGCTTGCGCAACCTCGGCCGGTGGCCGCCGGTCTTCGATGGCGAACTGTTCGAGGGTTTCTGAAATGTGTGAGGCATATCCGCCGGGCCGTGTAGACGAGCCCGCGCTCATCATCGTTATCCCGAGAGGGATGAGATGGTCGCGAAACCCGGCCCGCTCACGCGTCGACAGGTTAAACCCCGCCTCGGGAAGAAACAGCCGCAGGGCCAGCATCAGCTGCACCAGTTCCGCTTCCGTGACCAGGTGCGGAATCGCAAACCGTGCCGGCGTATGCAAGAGCCGTGGAAACGAAACCGACACCGCACTCTGCCAGCACGCTTTCTGCAGATAGCGCGCGTGGAGCGCTGTCCAGAAGCCGTCCACACGCCAGTCGCCCAGCCCGAGCAGTGCGCCAATGTTGAGGCGCCGCGCACCGGCTCGCCCGGCCCGCTCGATAGCAGCGAGGCGGTAGCCATAATTGGTCTTCTCGCCTTTCACATGCACGGCCTTGTAGATGGTCTGGTCATAGGTCTCCATGTAGAGCGTCACGCCCTCGAGACCGCGCTGGCACAACAGCCGGTATTCGTCCTCCTCGAGCGCATACACCTCGACACTCACCGACGGAAAAAACTCGCGGGCAATCGCAACGGCTTCGGCGATATACTCGACCGGTGCGGCCCGGCGCGCCTCACCCGTCAACAACAACACGTTCTGGAAGCCCTCGGCGGCCAGGGTGGCACATTCGGTGCGGATTTCATCGGAGTTAAGGTTGAGGCGCTTTTCTTTGTTGCCCGACCGGACCGCATATCCGCAATAGACACAGTCCGCCCCGCAAATATTCGAGATATACAGCGGCACATACATGCCGATGGTGCGGCCGAAGTGCCAACGGGTCAGGCGGCGCGCTTCGTGGGCCATGGGCTCGAGAAAGGCCTGCGCATGCGGAGAGAGAAGCGCGCATAAGTCATTGATCTTACGCGGGCTGCGCATCAGCGCGGCCTCGACGTCCTCGGGCCGTGCGCATTCGATAGCATCTATAACACGGGCGCGTGGCCACGCGCCCAGCTCATCGGCAAAGCTCATAATTATTCTCCGTGAGACCCGGCTCACGGACTCAAGTGAATCTCGACATAGCCCTGATTGTGGGCCGGGTCCGAGCCATGGGCATAAGCCACCCAGAAATGGCCCGTGGTTGCGTTGTAGATAATGCTGACCAAGGTCGACGCCACGCCGTCCGCAATGGCGATCTCGATGGCTCTTGCGGCGTCAATCTGGCCGTAACGCGCATCGATGGCGGCGTGAAGAGTCTTATTGCCTTTGCGGTGATTTTCTGGACCGTCCCCGGCGTATGCGCCGCCATCGTGGCGTTTCCAATAGACCACGTCATCGAACGGTTCGTAAAAGGGTTCGTAATAAGGGTGCGGAAGAACAGGATCGCCGCCGCCGAACTCATCGAAACGGCTGTTGCTCGTGAAGAGCAGCCGGGCGTCGAGCTGGCCGAAGGGATCGCGGCCGCTGATGCCGTAGTGATACTCATTGGTGCGCGTGGCGGTTGCAATACGGTCAAGCGCTTCAGCCAGCGTGGTGTCGTGATACAGCGCATCGCGCAGCAAGACCGGGAAGGGGATGCCGTTCAGGGTTTCTGGGTCGCCAAATCCCCCCATAATCTGGCTGACGGAAATGCCATGCACGTTGAGGCCGCCCACGGCCGCCCCGGCC
>SLSB01000457.1 GCA_007130675.1 Candidatus Hydrogenedentota bacterium
TCGCAGTGGCAGCTCATGCGCCGCAAATTCCGGAAACACAGGCTTGCGGTCTGGGCGCTTCAGTTCATGATCCTATTGTATGTTATCGCGGCGCTGTGTGAATTCGTGGCGCCCTATCCGGCGGATTACCGGGACGGGGAACATCTGTATGCGCCCCCACAGCGCCTACGCGTCATCGACCATGAAGGCCGTCTGCGCCGTCCGTTTGTTTATGGTCTTCGCGGCGAGCGCCATCCCGTTACACGCGAAATGCTGTACGAAGAAGACACGGACCTTCGCTATCCGGTGCGTTTATTTGTGCGCGGCGAGCCCTACCGGTTCTGGGGGCTCTTCGAGGCCAATCTCCACCTGTTCGGCACGGTGCCGGAAGGAACGCTGTTTCTGCTCGGGACCGACTCGCTCGGGCGCGATCTATTCTCGCGGATTGTTTACGGCTCGCGCATCTCGCTGACCATCGGCCTCGTCGGCGTCGGAATGAGCTTCGTGCTCGGCCTGCTTGTCGGCGTGGTGTCCGGCTATTTCGGCGGACTGGTCGACAACCTGATCCAGCGGTTCATCGAGATCCTGCGTTCGTTTCCCACCCTGCCGTTGTGGATGGCCCTGTCCGCGGCCGTGCCTGAGACCTGGTCGCCCATCAGGATGTATTTCGGTATCACGCTGGTGCTCTCGCTCATCGGCTGGGGCGGACTCGCGCGGCAGGTGCGCGGCAAAATCCTGTCACTGCGCGAGGAAGACTACGTAACCGCTGCCGCGTTTGCGGGCGCGAGCCGGTGGCGCATCATGTGGCGGCATCTGCTCCCGGGATTCGCGAGCCACATCATCGTCAGCCTTACGCTGGCCGTGCCGGGGATGATTCTGGGCGAGACCGCGTTATCGTTTCTCGGGCTGGGTCTGCGGCCGCCTGCCGTAAGCTGGGGGGTGTTGCTCATGGACGCGCAAAACGTCCAGGCTGTTGCGCTGCGCCCTTGGTTGCTCACGCCGGTCCTGTTTGTCATCCTGACCGTGCTCTCGTTCAATTTCGTCGGCGACGGCCTGCGCGACGCCGCGGATCCCTACAGCCGGTAACACAAGAGCACGCCCGGCGCTCCTACTCTGAGCTGTCCTCCCCCGCTTCATCAGCATTCGCGGGCGGACGGCATTCAGAATCGCTCTTCTCCAGTCGCCACAGCTTCGCGTATTTCATGAAGACCGAAAACGCGCCCAGCATACTGAGCACGGCCCCGTGGTAGCCATCGAGAAGACCTCTGCGAATTACGTACATCTGGAGGAAACGCGAGGCGGGACGCAGGGTCAGGTCGACCAGCGAGGCCCGTCTGCCCTTCTCGAACAGGTCCTCGCCCCCCCACGTGGTAAACCGCTGGAAGGTGCGGAAGTATTCATCGAAATCGCGGTAGGTATCGTGATACATCACCTCGTCGATGCGGCCCATGGTACCCTCGACCACCACCTTCGAGTGTACGCGGCGTTCGAGGTAGCGGCCTTTCGCCGTACGGAACAAGCGCACATTGTAGTCGCGTTCCCAGCCGCAGTGCCGCATCAGCCGCCCCATGAAGTACGACATCCGCTTCACCTCATACCCGTCGCAACTCGAAGAATCCTTGATGATCGCCTGAATACGCCGGACCAACTCAGAGGAAACCCACTCGTCGGCATCCAGAACCAGTGTCCATTCCGTGCGAATATGCGGCAGCGCCCAATTGCGTTGCGCCGCGGCATTCACATACTCGTGAACCACCACGTGAGGCGTATACTCGCGTGCGACGTCGTCCGAACCGTCGTTTGTCTTCGGGTCCACCACGCAGAAGATATCGTCTGCCCATTGGACGCTTTCGAGGCAGCGTGGCAAACGATCGCCCGCATTCGGTATCAGCGTTAGAACGGTGATGTCATGCACAACACGTTATCCCCTCGAGATGGCTGTCGCGATACCCGATTCTAATACACCCGAATCCCGCCAATCCAACGCACTGAATCTGCAACCCCAGCGAATTTGCGGCACCCCCCGCGGTTTGGCACTATATGCTTGGCTCGAGCGCGCCCCGCGGGGAAGGGCGCGCGTATTGATCTTGGCTGGAGGGCCGGCCGAAACCGTTACGAACAACGTATTCAAGGAGGGTGATGCATGTCGTGGTTTGCCAGCCTGATGGGGCAGTTGAACGGAATTCTCTGGGGTCCAGGCATGATCGTATTGTTGGTGGGCACAGGACTCTACCTCACCATTCGGCTCCGCTTCGTCCAGGTTCGGCGGTACATGCACAGCATCCGGTGCATTTCAGGAGAATTTGACGACCCCGAGGAAACGGGCGACATCACGCATTTCCAGGCGCTGGCGGCAGCCCTGTCGGCTACCATCGGCACAGGCAACATCGCAGGCGTCGCAACGGCGATTGCACTGGGCGGCCCCGGCGCGGTGTTCTGGATGTGGGTGACGGCCCTGGTGGGCATGGCGACCAAGTTCACGAGCTGTTCGCTCGCGCTCAAGTACCGCTACATAGCGCCTGACGGCAGCGCCTCGGGCGGCCCCATGTATTTTCTCACCTACGGGCTCGGCCAGCGCTGGCTGGGTGTCTTGTTTGCTGTGTTCGCGGGAGTCGCGTCTTTCGGCATCGGCTGCGCCGTTCAGGCCAACAGCGTGGCCGATGGGCTTATCAGTATTCTGCCAGCAACGGCCGCCCTCCCGTGTATTCCAGAAGGTGTCCCCGTCATTGGCGGCACACTGGTGATCAAACCCATCATTGGCGTTGGCATGGCGGCACTGGTCGCATTGGTCATCCTCGGCGGCATCAAACGCATCGCCCTGGTGGCCTCGCGAATCGTGCCGTTTATGTGCGCGATCTATATCGCCGGGGCGCTGCTTGTACTGTTGCGCAACGCGGCCGGTGTGCCAGCCGCATTTCTCCAGATCATCGAGTATGCTTTCTCGCCCGTCGCCGTGGGCGGCGGGTTCTTCGGAGTGGTCATGCAGCGCACTATCCAACGAGGCGTCGCACGCGGGGTGTTCAGCAACGAAGCCGGCCTCGGTTCCGCGCCCATGGCGCACGCCGCGGCAAAAACCAGGGAACCCATCCGCGAAGGTTTCGTGGCAATGCTTGGCCCTTTCATCGACACCATCATCGTCTGCACGATGACGGCCCTCGTGATCATCGTCACCGATGCATGGCATGTCCAAGACCCCGAGGGCAGAATGCTCTATGGCCCCGGCGGCTCCGGCGTGCCGGTTCTCGTGGACGGCGTGCAGGTTGTGGGCGACGTTTCCACCGGCGCACCGTTCACCGCTGCTGACGGAAGCCTGTACCCGGTGCCAACGGGCGCAGCGCTCACTGGCGAGGCATTCGCCTTGGGTATCGGTGGACTCGGCCGCTACATTGTAGCGATTGGCCTCATGCTCTTCGCGTATTCCACCATGATCTCGTGGTCTTACTACGGCGACCGGTGCTGGGGATACCTCCTCGGGCCCCGTGCCGTCACCCCCTACCGGTGGATTTTCTGCATCTTCGTGGTGATCGGCACCGTGAGCGGCCTCGACCTGGTCTGGCTCGTCTCCGACAACCTCAACGCCCTCATGGCCATACCGAATCTTGTCGGCCTGCTCGGTCTCGCGGGAATTGTCGTGAAAGAAAACCGCGACTACATCCGGCGCATGCAAGAGGCTGGCTCGTTGTAGGCCAAACGACTGCGTGGGCAAGCCAATCGTCCTGATACAGCAATGAGCATAGAGCTCAATGGGACCACGAAAGAATTGATGGAACAGTAGCCTAGATGGCACCCTTGCGGAGATTCCAAGCGGCCGAGAAAACGACAACCCGCCGCCACGCTTCAAAGATGCGTGCGAAAACTCCGCCTATTCCTCGCACACGTGCGCGTTGACGAAATGCGCGGCCTCCAGCGGATCCCACAAACCGACCGAAGAGCTTCTCAGGATTCTTTGGCCAACCCGCTCGCGTACTGACTAAAACAGCTCGGGGATTTTCATCATGTCGGTTTCTTCGGCCGGGTGTTCTTCGGCCAGCGATTCGCGCGGAACGATGTGGTCGCCGGTGATCATCTCTTTGTAACCCATGCCGGGACCGACCATCGGAAACACCTTGGCGTAGGGGTCAATCATGACCTCGAGCAGCGCCGGGCCATCGTGGGTCACGAAGCTTTTCAACAGGCGTTTCATGCCGGCCTTCTCGTCGAGACGCGAGGCAAAACTGAACCCGTCTGCTTCGGCAGCCTTGACAAAATCCTTCCGGTGCAGCGATTTATCGGTGCCCGAGTAGCGCTCGCCAAAGTACATGGACTGCCACTGGCGCACCATGCCGTCGCCAAGGTTGTTGAACAACAGCACCTTCACTGGAATGTCGTAGGTGGTAACAGTCTCGAGTTCGCCCAGGTTCATCCGGAGGCTGCCGTCCCCGTCGATGTCGATCACCGTGCGGTCCGGGCAGGCCAACTGCGCCCCGATGGCGGCAGGCAGGCCAAATCCCATCGTGCCCATGCTGCCCGAGGTGATGAACGACCGCGGGTGACGGATGCGAGAGTACTGCGCAGCCCACATCTGATGCTGCCCGACGCCCGTGCAGATGATGGCTTCCCCACCCGTGATTTCATTGAGCATTTCGATCACTTCGTAGGGCTGAATCAACTCACTCTTGCGATCATAGTTCAGCCGGTGCTTCTTCTTAAGCCCATTGACGTAGCTCACCCATTGCGAGAAATCTTTCTTGAATCCTTTGCCATGGGACCGCAGATCCTGCAAGGCGCGTTTCGCGCAGCCCATATGCCACCAATCCACGGATTTGACCTTCCCGATTTCCGCCGCATCGATATCAATGTGAGCGATATGTTTGGCTTTCTGCGCGAATTCGTCGACCTTCCCCGCGACGCGATCGTCGAAACGGGCGCCAATGGCAATCAGAAAGTCGCAATCCTCGACCGCATAATTGGCATAGGCAGTGCCGTGCATGCCAAGCATATGCAACGACAATTCATCGGTGGTATCAACGCTTCCGATGCCCATCAGCGTGGTCACCACCGGTATCTGGAATCGTTTTGCGAATTTGCGCAGTTCTTCGGCGGCGTGGGCATTTAGAACGCCCCCGCCGGCATAAATCAGCGGTCGCCGGCTCTGCTCGAGCATCTTGAAGAACGCTGCCGCATCCGCTTTCGAGATGTGCGAGGCGTTCAAGGCTGCTATCCGCTCCTCGTAGCCGCGAAACACCAGTTGCCCTGTGCCCTTGAACGGCCGAACGGCGTTCTGCACATCTTTGGGAACATCGATCACGACCGGCCCCGGACGCCCGCTACGGGCAAGTTTGAAGGCCGTGCGGATGGTATCCTCGAGCGTGTCGGGGTCCTTACACAAGAACACATGCTTTGCACAGGCACTCATGATGTTAAAGACCGGCGCTTCCTGAAACGCGTCGCTGCCAATCGCCGAACACGGCACCTGCCCGCAGATCATCACGACCGGAATCGAGTCGGCCATACAGTCCCGGATAGGCGTAACGGTGTTGGTTGCCCCCGGACCCGACGTGACCAACACCATGCCCACTTTACCGCTGGCCCGCGCATACCCCGCCGCCATGAACCCTGCCCCCTGCTCGTTGGCCGGCACGATCAGGCGAATCTGGTCCGCGGGTTTCCTCGTTTCGTTATAGCGGAAAATGGCGTCATACGTGGGTAGAATGGCGCCACCACTGTAGCCGAAAATGGTGTCGACCCCTTCGTCCGCGCAGACTTGAATGATCGATTCAGCCCCAGGCAGCTCGGTGCCGGCCAAAGGATGGGTCCGTTTCTTTGTGCTGCTCATATATCTCTCCCTGAATCGCGAAAACCCCTCGGTATCCGCATATCGTTTCCCTCAGTCAGGATAATAGCTCGCAGGTCCCTGCTCTCTGCATGCCTGTCGGCGGCAAAGGTGCGGGCCTACCGCCCGAGCGACGCGACGGTCAAAAGCATCGGCCGGGCCGCTGGCAACCTATGAACGAAAAAGAGCGCCGCACCGGCGCGCAACGCTCTCGTAACCTACATCATCATAAACACCACTAACGCCGCTCAAGATTCCTTGGTTTCATCTTCTTCGGCAAGCAATTCCGGCGCGTCGGACTCGGCGGCAGCCTCGGGTGCCTTAGCCTCCGGCATCGGTTCAGACGTTGGCTCTTCAGCCGGCGCTACGGTTTCGACTGCCGCTTCGGAAACTGCGGCCTCGGCCACCTCGGGTTCTGGCGCTTCCGGAACCTCGCCAGCCTCTGGCTTGGACTCTTCGGCGGTCTCTACGGCTTCCGCCGCTGCCTCAGGTGCGGGTTCTACTTTCTCTTCGGGCGAGGGTGCGGTCTCAGGGGCAGCCGACTCTTCGCTGACTAGACCCGATTCTTCTTGAAACAACAGATTGGCCGCCTGGCCAGGGTCAACCGAACCCTGCAACAGCGACTTCGGCACGGAGTCGCCCAACGCTTCGCCAATGCTGACCGACGCTGTCCCGCTGGCTGCATATTCCGACGTGATACCTTGCTCGATATCGCGCTTGTATTCGCGAATACTCAAACCGATCTTGCGCTCAACGGGGTCGATGCTGATCACTTTGGCTGTCACGGTGTCGCCCACGTTGAGAACTTCTTCGGGCTTCTGCACGCGCTCGTCAGCCAACTCACTCACATGAATCAGGCCTTCGACACCGTTATCGAGTTTCGCGAAAGCGCCAAAGCTCACCAACTTAGCAATCTCAACCTCGACATGCGCCCCAATCGGCGTGCGCTCGACCACTGACTGCCAAGGATCGGATTCGAGCTGTTTTAAGCCCACACTGATCTTCTCGTTGCTCGGGTCAATGCTGAGAATCTTGACCTGTATCTCCTGCCCCCGCTCGAGAATCTCGGACGGTTGATTGACCTTCTTGGTCCAGGAAATGTCGCTCACATGCAACAGGGCGTCGATCCCCTCTTCGATCTCGACAAACGCGCCGTAATCGGTCAGGTTCCGAACCGTCCCGGTGATCACCGAATTAACCGGGTACCGCTCCTCGATCTCACGCCACGGATTCGGCATGGTCTGCTTGAGCCCAAGGGCGATCTTCTCGGCCTCGGGGTCAACATTGAGCACCATCACATCGACTTCTTCGTCGAGGTTCATGACCTCGTTGGGATGGCGCACCCGCCGCGTCCAACTCATCTCGCTGACATGCACCATCCCCTCGATGCCGTCCTCGAGCTGCACAAACGCGCCGTAATCGGTCATGCTGACCACCTTGCCGCGCACTATGCCGCCAATGGGATAGCGATCCGAGGCCGTCCGCCAAGGATTCTCAGACTTCTGTTTGAGACCCAGGCTGATGCGCTCGGACACGGGGTCGAAGTTCAGTACCATTACCTCGATCTTGTCGCCGACGGACACCACCTGCGAAGGATGCTTGACCCGGCCCCACGACATGTCAGTCACGTGCAGCAGGCCGTCAATCCCGCCGACATCGACAAACGCGCCGAAATCGGTGATGTTCTTGACCTCGCCCGGAATAATCTGCCCAACCTCGATGGTCGCCAGCAGCTTGGCTTTCTCGTCCGCCCGCAGTTCCTCGAGCAATTTCCGGCGGCTGACCACCACGTTGCGGCGCCGCTTCGTCAGTTTGATGATCTTGACTTCCATCGTCGAACCGATGTACCGATCGAGATCGCTCGTGGGCCGCCAGGTCAACTGGCTCGCCGGCATGAACGCGTCCACCCCAATGTCCACCTTCAGACCGCCTTTGACCCTGCGTACAATGCGCCCTTCAATGACGCCGTCACGCTCGTACACCTCTTGAATGTTCGCCCAATTCTTTATCTTGTCGGCCTTGGTTTTCGACAGAATCGGCATGCCCTCGTCATCCTCGGGCTGCTCGATGTACACATCGAATTCATCGCCGGCGGCAATATTCTCCGGGTCGGGGAACTCAAAAATCGGAATCGCCCCCTCGCTCTTGTACCCGATGTCGACCAGCACAAAATCGTCGGTCACCTCGACAATCCGGCCCCGGACAACCTCGCCCTCCTTAAAACTTGCAATCGACTGGTCATAGAATGCCTCCATCTGTTCCATTGAGAAGGATTCCATGTCCTCATTGGCGTCTTCGGCGGTCTCTGCTACCGCCATCGCCGCTTCTTGCACTTCAAGTGCATCCCTGGTTTCTTTCTGTTCTTCTGCCATTGTTTCTACAACATCCTTTCGTCGTGAATTTACCCGTGCTAGACGGGCAGAACGCAAAGAATAGCAAGAAACCGCAGGAACGGTCAAATTGAGATACGCGGGGCAAACGCCATCATCGCCCCGCGCTGTGTTATCCAATCAGACCGGCTCGAAGAGTACTGGGAGAGCGCGTCGGGCCAAAAATCTACAAATCGGCCACAGACCCCAGATTCATACACCACACGCCTTGAGATATTCCGCACTTTTAATGAGAATATCATCGCTTCCTACTATTTCAAGTGTTGAACTGGGTATGTCGGCGTCCTTGAGCACATCGCATATGCCTTTGATGTCGATTACGCCGTCGCCTATCGCGATCGTTGAAAAACCACAACCAAAGTGCTTGCCACGCTGTTCAACCCACTCTTCGCCGAGATCCTTCCAGTGTACGTGGTGGATCTTGTCCTTGAAAACTTTCGCCATCTCGACCGGATCCGCTCCGCCGAGCCAAGAGTTGCCTGTATCGAGGTTGACGCCGAGGGAGTCCGGATTGCCCAGTCGGTCCATCACATCTTGCAAGCCCTGAATCGAGTCCGTGATCGGGCCGTGCGGTTCGAGCAGTATATTCACTCCGTAATCCGCCGCCATTCGGCAGGGCATATACAGCTTTTCGGCGATGATGAATATCTTCTCCTTGTAGGAGAGGCTGTTGGCCCAGTCGGACATCGGCTCGGTTTCGGTCGTGACGACATCTTTTATGCCGATCGCGTTGGCGAAATGGATTGCCTTCATGATTTCCGAGGTGCCGTAGGTGCCGGGAGAGCTGGGCTCGAGCAGTCCTGCATGGGCACAGACAGCCCAGGGGGTTACGCCGTACTTTTCGAAGAGCCTTTTGACATCGAAGGGGTTGTCGTCCAGGCTGACCGTCGGCGAAAAGCCCGCCGTGCCCAGCATGCTGCCGCCAGCGTTGGTGTCGGTTATGTCGGCATCGGCGAAACCCATCTTCTTCACGCGCTGGAGCTGCACCTCTACGCTTGCAAAGGGTTCGATCAGCAAAAACAATCCTACTTTCATAAACTCCCCTCTTTTCCAATTGAAGCTGTAAATAAGGCTTTCGATTCCTGAATGCCGGGAATATTCTACCATCTGCCAGTCTTTGACGGTGACTCTAATTCAGTGAAGCAGCCAAATTCAACAATGTGGGTTCGCGAGCATTCTCGAAAAGCCAGGCGTCTGGCTTTCACCCGCGGATTAGAAAAAGACCGGCAGGACTGCTACAGTGACGCCATGAGCTTTGACGTCCGGACCTTCGAGTGGAACTTCTGCCCCACCTGCGGCGCGCGACTGGCTATGACCTATGACGGCGAACAGCCACGGCCCCATTGCGCCGCATGCACACGTTTCTTCTACAGCAACCCGGTGCCCGCGGCATGCGGTCTCGTAGCCAACGGCAACGCGCTGCTCCTGGTCAGGCGCGCGGTTCCGCCATGCCTCGGAGAGTGGTCGTTGCCAGGAGGTTTCGTCGAATTGGGCGAAACCACCGACGAGGCGGTCTTGCGAGAGCTCGAGGAAGAAACCGGCATCCGCGGAGCCCGGCCGCGGCTAATCGGCGCCAGCACGCAGCCCAGCCAACTCAGCGGCGCGGTCGTCGTGATGGGATACGTCATCGAAGAATGGGACGGCGAACCGCTTGCCCGGTCCGACGTATCCGAGGCGCGGTTTTTCACCCGCCCTCAACGACCGCCATTGGCCTTCCAGGCCCACCGCGATCTCGTGGCCATCTACGACGCCCTCGAAAGCGCGTGAGCATCGGGCGCCCGCTTCAGATTCGAAACGTGAGCAGTTTGTCGAATAAAGGCGTCTTGCGGAATTGGTCCATCGTCTCGAACGTCTCTTCCCCTGACTCGACGCGCCTCTCGAGCAGACCGAAGTTCACGAGCGGTCCAAGAATCCGGTCAGCGGCGGCTTCAATCTGATAATCCTCACTGTAATCATCGTCAACCGCCATCGCGCGCGTAGGAGGCGCAAGTATCTCCGGCGCCAAGTCGGCCTTAAGAATCCAATCGTCCGCCAACTGGCCCACGCGATAAAACGAATAGGCCGCCTCCTGCTGCACTTCGGGAAGTTCGGAATAAACGAGCACCACATAATCCAGATTCAGCTTTTTGAAAAGGGTGTGGAACAGATGCGCGAATGCTCCCCCTACGCGCGCCCGCTCGAACACCTCATCTGCGCGTTTCGTGGCGACGAACCGCTTCTTATTCTTCCTGACATACCCCGCCATCTCGAGCAAGATCCGGTGCAAATGAAGCTCCCAAAAATCCTGTTCGTTGTAATACCTTGTATGCTTCCGGCGCAAATCGGCAATAAAGGGTGAAAACCAGGTGAAACGATCGAACACATGCCGCACAAACTTGCGATTCAAATTGCCGGCAACCGTCGCGGCTGTTCCATCCTGTTCGCGCAACGCGCCCAAGAACATCCGTGCATTGGCAATGACGGGCGTCCCGCAGACATCCTCTTCGCTGAGACCCGGGTTTACAAAGAGCACATTTTCCGGGTCCGACCAATCGCGCATGTATAACAGACGCCGCATCTGCTCAGGCGAAAGCCCGCCAAAATCCGGCATGGGACGGTGATTGTACTCATCCTGCAACCGTTGCAGTTCGCGCTTGGCATCGTCGATATTTTCCACACCAGCTTCAGCCAACCGCTCCCGCAATTCTTCGTCAAATGCTTCCCTGCGCTCATCCACGCCGGACGCCAGATGTTTCCGGATACCGCGCTCGATCTCCTCAAGCTGCTCCCTCAGCTTCAGATACAGCCGCTCGAAACGCCTGCGCAACGTGCGCGGTTCCGTGTAACGCCTCTCGAACTCGACCCAACGCACCAGTTCCTGCAACGCGGGCAACCTAGGCCTGAACACCAAGCGTTTGCCCTCGAAGGCGCCCACGCGAAACGGTTCCACAATCGACATCTCCCGCGCAGGGCAATGCTTCAGAATCAGGTCACGGTCTCCCTTCGAAAGCTCGACCCGCACCTCATAAAGTTCCGGATTCTCGATCACCCGTGTCCCCTTTCATTCCAGATCCGTCCCGCGAAATGCACAAACCAGCGAAGAGCATACGCGCATCCGCCGAAAACACCACCATATCTCCCCTTCGTTATCCCACTCAAGTTCGCAGCGTCTCCTCGCGCGGCATAGCCGCAACCAACGGGACACCCAACACCCTGCTTCAGCA
>SLSB01000183.1 GCA_007130675.1 Candidatus Hydrogenedentota bacterium
CTGTCGCTCCGGATGATGCGCATCACGGGGTGGCGCACGGCGTGGGGGCTGGTCACCGTCGCGATTGTCCTGATGGTTCTCCGCCGGGTAATAAGCTTCCACGGTTTCATCTCCCCGGCCGAGTTGCCGGGGCCGCCCGTGCGGCTCGCTGCAGAGCTGGTGGCCTTGTTGACGTCGATTCTCATGGTGGCGGGCATTGCGTGGCTTGCGCCGCTGTTTATTCGGGCCAAGGAAAACGAGCGCGCCCTGCGGCGCAGCGAGCGGCACCTGCGGTCGTTCACCGATGCCTTGCCCGACATGACCTTCGTTGTCGATCTCGAGGGGCGCTACGTGGACGTCGTGGCGCCGGACGAGGAGCTCCTTGCCGTAAGCTCGAGTGAGATTATCGGGCGCACACTGAGCGAGTCCCTTCCGGAGTCGGTTGCAAAACCGGCCCTGGCTGTCGTGAAGCAGACGGCCGAGACCGGCCAATCACGCGACTTGTCCTATTGCCTCGATGTGCCCGCGGGCCGGCGCTGGTTCGAGGGCCGCACCGCGCTCATGCCGGGTTCCCCTGGCGAGCCGACGCTTGTCATGTTCGTTGTGCGCGACATCACGGACCGGGTGGCCGCCGAAGAAGCGTACCGCGTGCTGGCCGAGCAGTCGATTCAGGGCATTGCCATCCTTCAACACGGGCGGCTGGCGTATGTGAATGCTGCCGCGGCGCGTATGCTCGGAAGGACCATGGAAGAACTCCTCGATCTGCCGGAAAGCGGCCTGCTGGCAATTGTGGCCGAAACGGAGCGTGTGGCTTTCGAAGAGTGGCTCGAACCGGCATTAACCGGTGCGGGGGTCTCGTCTCCCGAAGAGTTCTGTATGATCCGTAAAGATGGCCGGCCCATCTGGACCGAGGGGTTGGCGGCCCGCTGTGAATACCGGGGGGAAATGGCGGTCCAGCTTGTGTTTGTTGACGCAACCCGGCGCAAAGAAATCGAAGATGAACGGCTTCGCCTGCTCGAACGCCTTCAAGAGGCCCAGAAGTGGGAAAGCCTGAGCGTTCTGGCGGGGGGTGTTGCCCATCATTTCAATAATCTGCTCCAGAGCATCCTCGGGTTCGCTGAACTGGGCGAAATCGAGACGCCGGCTCGTCCCGATAACGAAGGTGTCCGCGAGTATTTTGCCGAGATTATTGGCGCGGCCAAGCGCGCTGCTGCCCTGAGCACGCAGATGCTCGCCTGCTCCGGCCACGGCCCACAAGTGTTCGAGACCCTCTCCGTCAGCGAGCTAATACATGAAATGGCATATGCCCTCGAGTCGCTTTGTCCTTCGGAAATCGAGCTGAAGTTTGAACTGACCGATGCTCCTGCGAAAATATGGGCCGACCCGGACCAAGTGCGGCAACTCGTGCTGAATTTGTTCAACAACGCTATCGAAGCCATCGGGACTGACAGTGGCGTTGTCACTATCAAGACCGATCTCCGGCCGTTTTCGAGTTCCGATGCGGCGGTAGTTGTGCCTGCTGCACACCCCGAACCGGGGGACCACCCCTGCATCGAAATCCGCGACACCGGTTGCGGCATGAGTCCTGCCACAAAAGCACACGCCTTCGACCCGTTCTTCTCGACCAAATTTACCGGGCGCGGTCTGGGGCTGGCCGCCGTGCTGGGCATTGTGCGCGGGCATCATGCGGTCATCATGATCGAATCCGAATTGAGCGAAGGCGCGTGCGTGCGGGTGATTTTCCCGGCGTTCCGCGGCGAAGAGACGGCGCCCGTTGCGCACCATTAACCCGGATAGTTCGCAGCGTTCAACGCGTGGACCAGCGGGGTGGCAAACAGGCTTCGAACCGGTTGACGTGAGCGGCCGCATCGGATAGGCTGGCGTCGCATAATACTCTGATTCCCTGCTGGGCAGTGCGGAGGAAGTGTGGTGAACAAGCTCTGGGGTGTGGTAATCGCGGTGCTCGTGATGCTGACCACGGTGCAGACCGTGCGCCTGCACCGTCTCGAACAGAACCTGGCAGGGGGGCCCGGCAATGACGGTGTGCCGCAACGTGGCGAGCATGTGGACCTTGCGCATGCAAGGCTGATGCTCGAAGAGACACCTGGCTGGGATCACGCTGCAGGCCCCGAGGGGTCTCTTTCGGAGAGTCTCATCGAAGCGATGACGGCATTCTTCGAGAGTGACTCAGAGCGCCAAACGCCGAGCGGACCGGCAACCGGTGCACGGGCGAGAACGGGTCGCGAGGCGCGCGAGACCAGAGAAGGCGCCAGCAACGCCGCCAGAACCGGACGGCGCGAGACAAATGAATCGGGGCGCGTCAGGCGGCCGCCGAATGCCCAGCCGGCTGGTGAGAGTGCCTCGTCACCGGAATTCGACCCGAGGCGGTCGCGGCAACTGCACGTTCAGGGGCGCAAGCTGATTCAACAGGGAGACTACGACGCGGCGGTCATGGCCCTGCAAGCAAGCATCGCGGCAGATGGTACAAACGCTTCTTCGTACCGCGCCCTTGGCGCGCTGTACCGGCAACTGGGCATGACAACCGAGGAATTGCAGCTCTATGCCGACTGGTCGAGCGCCCGCCCCGAAGATGCGCTCGCGCAGTATTACATGGCCAGTGCCTTGCTGCGCATGGGCGCCGATGCCGAAGTGCTTGACGCGCTGGGCCGGTTCGAGGAACTCAGTGCCGACAATCTGGCGGCGTATCCCATGTCGGCATCGCTGTACCGGCGTCTCGGGATGCCGGAAGCCGAGGGGATGGTGCTCGAGGCCTGGGTGGACCAAGTGCCTCAGTCATTCGATGCGCGGCAGGCGCTGGCCCAGCACTATCAGCGAACGGGCCACCACGAGGCCGCGCTCGCCGAGTACCAGATGGCTGTTGGGCTGATTCCTGATAATGTGCAAGCACATGCGAACCTCGGGAGCGCCTA
>SLSB01000119.1 GCA_007130675.1 Candidatus Hydrogenedentota bacterium
ACCCTGCGCGTGGGCGACGTCTTTCTCGCCGGCGAGACCTATGGGCGTGTGCGCGCCATGATCAACTCGCGCGGCGAGCAGGTCGAAGAAGCGCCGCCCGCCACACCGGTGCTGGTCCTCGGATTTAACGATGTGGGCACGGCAGGCGACCAGTTCATCACGGTGGAAGAAGAGCGTGTTGCCCGGGCTATTGCCGAGAAACGCGCCGACCGCGCCAAACTCAAGCAAGGCGTGGCGGCAAAACGCATCACGCTCGAGGACTTCCATGAGCGATTGAAAGCCGGTGAACGCCAGACCCTCAACGTCCTCGTGAAAGCAGACGTGCAAGGGTCGGTCGACGTGCTCGAGGGCAGCCTGCGCAAGCTGGGCAACGAGAATGTTCAGGTCCAGCTGGTCCACAGCGGTGTGGGTGGCATCAACGAATCGGACGTGATCCTCGCCAGTGCGAGTGACGCCGTCATTATTGGTTTCCACGTAACCGCAAGCGCGCGCGTGCGCAAACTCGCCGAACAAGAAGGCGTGGACATCCGAACCTACCGGGTGATCTATGAGGTCACCGACGAAGTCAAGAAGGCCCTCGAGGGATTGCTCGCCCCCGAAACGAAGGAGGTTGTCACGGGCCACGCGGAAATCCGAGAAGTGTTCCGCTCCTCTGCTATTGGAAACATCGCCGGGTGCTATATCCAGGACGGCGAGGTAAGCCGTGGTTCTTTCATCCGCATAGTCCGCGACGATGTAGTTATGCACGAAGGAAAAGTCGCTTCGCTGCGCCGTGAAAAAGAAGACGTCCGCTCTGTTGCTTCCGGATATGAATGCGGGATAGTTCTCGAGGGATTCCAGGACATCAAGGTCGGGGACATCATCGAGGCCTACCGCATCCAGGAAGTTGCCCAGAAACTGGACTAGTCCGGCCGCGTGTGTGCCCCAAGACAAAGGCGTTCCATTGACAATAGGGTTGTTGAAACTGGACCTGCTCATTCGGGGCGCCCGCTCGTTAAAAGAGAAGCGCCGGGTGGTAAAGAGCCTGAAAGACCGGATACGTAACCGGTTTAACTGCTCGATTGCGGAAGTCGACTACCTTGACGAGTGGCAGCGGGCGCGCCTGGCTGTATGCGTGGTGGCCCGTGAGGGCCGCTTTGCCAACACACAGATCAACGAAATCGCGCGGTTCGCGGTGGCCACGAGCGGCGCCGAAATCGCCAATGTAGAAATCGAGATGCTTTAACGATGAGTCCAGGCAGAGAAAAGCGGGTTGGCGTCCTGGTTCAGCAGGAGATCGCAAGCCTTCTGACCCACGGGCTAAAAGATCCCCGCATTGGTTTTGTCTCGGTGATGCATGTGCGGATGTCGCCCGACTTGCGGTACGCCAATGTCTATGTGAGCCTGTTGGGCGACGAAAAGGACCGCACCAGCTCTCTGGTTGCGCTGCGCAATTCCGCCAAGTGGCTCCGCGGGCAGATAGGGCGCCGTTTGCGCATGCGCTATGCACCTGAAATCCGCTTTTTCGAGGACACCTCGATCGACGACGCTTTTCGCCTCGAGGAGATTTTTCGCGAGATCCACGCAGAAGAAGATGATGAAGGCGAAGAGAATGCCGGAGATTGACCTGGACGAGATTGTCCATCGGCTGCGCGCGGCAGAGCGTGTCCTGATAACCAGTCATATTGCGCCCGACGGCGATGCCGTCGGCGCGGTCTTGGCGCTAAGCCATGTTCTCGAGGCCCTGCACCAGCCGACAGTGGTTTGCGCGTTGGAGGGTTGCGTTCCGGAGCGGTATGCGTGGCTTCCCGGCGCCGACAAGATTCGCAAGCCCGAGGAATGTGCGCCGCCTTTTGATCTCGCGGTTATTGTAGACGTCGCTCAGCTGGACCGGGTGGGGGAAACGGCAAAGCTCATCACCGAAGAGACCAGTGTGATTGTACTCGACCACCATCTCGAGAAAAAGCCCGACGGCGACCTCGTGGCGGTGGACCCCGCGTATGCGGCTGCGGGAGAGCTGATCGTCGACTTGATGGATGCCGCGGGCGTACCGCTTACCCGGGATATTGCCCTGTGTGCCTATGTCGCCCTGACAACAGACACGGGCAGCTTCAAATACTCGAACACCACCGTTCGTTCGCACCAGATTGCGGCGCGCCTCGTGGCGACCGGCCTGCCCGTTACGGAAATTGCCCGACGAGTCTTTGATGAGATGTCCCAAGGGCGGTTTCGCCTGCTGGTCCGGTTTGTAAACAGCGTCACGTTGCTCGACGGCGGCCGCATTGCGGTGGGCACCCTGAGCGCCGCTGATCTCGCTGAGTGCGAGGCCCGCGAGGAGGATACCGAAGGACTCATCAACTTGGCCCACAATATCCGGGGCGTTGAAGTCACCATGCTGTTTCGTGAGGTCGACGACACAACGGTCAAGCTCAGTTTGCGCAGCCGGGAAGGGCTCAACAGCGCCGAAATCTTGAGTACTCTCGGTGGGGGAGGCCATACAGCTGCTGCCGGGGCGACACTCGAGATGCCGCTGCAGCAAGCCATGTCGGTCGCGCTGCGGCGCGTCCGCGAGAGCCTGGCAGGACAACCATGACCGGCGTGCTTTTAGTCGACAAGCCCGCGGGCCCCACCTCGCATGACATTGTGCAGCGGATTCGGCGCGTGGCGGGTCTTCGAAAGGTGGGGCATACCGGCACACTCGATCCCGCGGCCACCGGGCTGCTGGCTTTATGCCTCGGCCGCGCGACCCGGCTCGCCGAGTTTCTGACCGGAATGGACAAGACGTATGAAGGGGTCCTGCGCCTTGGCATTACGACCTCCTCACATGATCTCGAGGGTGAGGTGCTCGAGGAGCGCCCGGTCCCAACACTCGGAACGAAAGAGCTGGAAACCGCTTTCTCGGTGTTTACAGGGAACATTCTGCAAAAACCTCCAATGCTGAGTGCCGTCAAAGTCGATGGCGAGCGATTATACAAGCGCGCCCGGCGTGGGGAACACATCGACCGCCCCGCCCGGCCGGTAACCATCTACGAATTCTCCTTGACAGCCTTCGATGGGCGCGACGTTCAATTCCGGCTTCGATGCTCGAGCGGCACCTACGCCCGCGTGCTTTGCGCGGATGTCGGGCAACGGCTCGGATGCGGGGGGACGCTGGCAGCCCTTCGCCGCGTGGCAGTCGGGGACCATCATGTGAACGATGCTGCGATGCTCGACTCGTTGGATTCCGCCGAGGTGATCCGCGCGCGTCTGCTGCCCCTTGAGCGGGCGCTGTCGCTGCCTGAAGTGAAACTCCTTGATGGCGCGCGCGAGCGGGTGCGGCACGGCCATAGCTTCGGAACCGAGGTCATCGCCGGAGAATACCCCTCACAATCGGGGTGGGTACAGGTCAAGGCTTCTTCGGGAGAGCTGCTGGCCCTCGCCGAGGTACACGAAAACGCTCATGGCGTCCGCATTCAGCCCCGGAGGGTGTTGTGTGATGGCTGATGGGGGTAAAATGCGGCTCGTTGATGATGTGCGAACCGTGCGCGAGCAGTTCCCGGAAGTCGTGCTTACCATTGGCAGTTTCGACGGGGTGCATCTCGGCCATCAGGCTATTCTACGGGATGTTGCTGAGCGGGCGCGGCGGCGCGGCGGGACGGCGTGCGTCATGACCATGCAGCCGCATCCGCGCGAATACTTTTCCCCCGACCGCCCGCCCAATCTTCTGACCAGCGAAGCCCAGAAGGCGCGTCTTCTCGAAGAATTCGGAATGCACGTGCTGTTTGTGCTTCCATTCGATGCCACCGTGGCCCGAATGACGGCCGAAGCGTTTATTGATGAGATAATTCTGCGGCGCTGCCAGGCCGTCGAGGTGGTCATTGGCCATGACTTTCGCTTCGGAAAGGACGCCCGAGGCGACTACGAATTTCTGGCGGAACGGTTGGGTCATCATGGCGCGTCTGCTGTCCAAGTTGCGCCCGTCCATGTCGCGGGCGAGCGCATCAGCAGCACCCTCATACGAGAATGTCTGCTCGAGGGCGACCTCGAGCGCGCCGCGCAACTCCTTGGCCGCCGTTATACGCTTGCCGGCCAAGTGGTTTCGGGCCGGGGCATTGGGGCAGAGCTGGGTTATCCAACCGCCAATATCAAACCTGATCACAGTGCCGTTCCCGCACACGGGGTTTACGCGGCTTTAGCACAGGTTTCAGGTGAGACCCGGCCCGCAGCCATAAACATCGGCATTGCCCCCACCATTTCGCACGAGGACCTGACCATCGAAGCCCATATCCTTGGATTTTCGGGACATATCACCGGCGAGCTAATCGAGCTCGAGTTTTTCGAACGCTTGCGGCCCGAGCGGAGATTCCCTTCGAAGAAAGCACTTATCGCGCAAATCGCGCAAGATGTCCAAACTGTGCAAGCCTTCTTCGATACTCTGAAGACCTTCACAAATTGTAGGTGATCAGATGGAACCTCCAACGCCATTATGTGTTTACTCTAAGAATGGAAACAAAGCGATATGGAGTTTTGGTAAAATAGAACGATGTGTCTCAGAAAAGTGTAAACCAATATCGGAGTCGCGTCGTCTAATGGATAGGTTGAGCAGTATCGTGAATGCTTCAAATAACATATTCCGCATCAGCGCCGCTTTGCTTCTTCTCGTCGCAACCGGTTGTTCTACAACCCGTTACAAGGAAGCCGCGGACGCAGAAGTGTACCCGATCATCGCCGGGAAATCGCAAGAAGTTCCGGGAAGCGCCGAAGAGTTTTCCATCGAGCAGGCCGAGGCTTTGGCGCTCGAGGCGTTGCCCGTCGTCGAAGAAGAGGATGAATCGCTCGGCGATGCAGCTCCGCTTGAGTTTGGAAGCTATGTGCTGTCGCTCGAGGAAGCCCTCAGTGTCGCGGTCAAGTATAACCGCGACTACCAGAACCGTAAAGAAGCGCTTTATCAGAGTGCCCTATCCCTGACTCTCCAGCGCCACCGCTTTAATCCCATATTCTCTGGCCGTTCGCGCGGAGATTACCGCCGTTCGACGCGTGATGTGGTCCGCCTGACAGATGCCGGTCTGGTCGCTCGCGATCTGCCCGGGGTCTTGCGGCGTGCCGGCGATCTGACCGGCGGCACGGGGCAGATGCTGGACAGCTATGCTCGGATAGTCGAAACGGCCGCCGCAACGGCGGGGTGGACCGGCGATACAACTGTTGACATCATCGATGAGCGTTCGGTGACGGGCTCGACCAACGTCGGCGTGGACCTGCTTCTCGCCGGCGGCGCGCGCATGGCGGTGGACCTCAGCTCGAATTTCCTGCGGTTCCTTACGGGCGACCCACGGACAGCCACCTCGAGTACTTTGCAGGCGACGGTCACGCAACCGCTTCTGGCGGGCGCAGGCCGCGACATCGTCCTCGAAAATCTGACGCAGGCCGAACGAGACGTCCTGTATCAGCTCCGCTCATTCACCCAGCACCGAAAAGCTTTTGCGATCAGCGTGGCGTCCTCATACTATCGCGTACTTCAAAACCGCGACGCCGTGCGCAACAACTGGCTCGGCTACCTGGCATTTCAAGAGAATGCACGGCGCCAGAGGGCATTGGCTGAGGCCGGGCGCATTAGAGTGGCTGAACTGGGCCGTAATGAACAGGCCGAATTGCAGGCGCGGGAACGCTATATCTCCTCGGTCCAGACCTATTCCGACAGCCTAGACGAACTCAAAATCCTGCTGGGATTATCGACCGACGCCCCAATCGTCTTGTACGAAGAAGAGCTCGACCTCTTGCGGGAAAGAGGACTGGACCACCCCGACCTCGAACCCGAATACGCAATCGACATCGCGCTCGTCTCGCGTCTTGACCTGCTCACGGCGCGGGATCGGGTCGAGGACGCCGAACGCAGGGTGCTGGTCGCAGCCAATGCGTTGCAACCTGAAGCGACCCTCGTAGCTCAGGCCAGCGCGAGCAGCACGGGCCAGGATCGTTTCCAGAGCATCGACTTTGAGCGCACCCGCGCGAATATTGGGCTCGACGTCAATCCTGTGTTCGATAGAAAATCTCAGCGAAACGCATATCGCAATGCATTGATCGCGTATGATCAGAGCGCCCGAAGCTTGGAAGGATTTACCGACCAAGTCAAACTCGACGTGCGCCAGGCGTGGCGGAATTTGCAACAGGCGCAGGTGAGTTACCAAATACAGGAGATCGGTGTGCAGTTGAACGAACGCCGTGTGCGCGAGCAGGAACTGCTTTTTCAGGCAGGACGCGGAAGCGCTATCGACCAGGTCGACGCGCAAAACGCACTCATTTCCGCCCAAAACGACCTCACGGCCGCGCTCGTGCGCCACACGATCGCCAGGTTGAGTTTCTGGAGAGATATGGGAATCCTATACATTAAGGAAGATGGCCAATGGGAGGATATAACCGATGACGACTACTCCTGACACGCCGTCGAAGCTGTCGGTAGGTGATGTGCTTGGACGAGTCAAGAAGTGGTGGAAACTGGGCGCAATCGCCCTTGTAGTGCTCATGGCGCTGACAATATTCGGCCGCGGCGGCGAACGCAGCGCCGGAGCGGCGAGTTTCCCGGTGCGCAAGGGACCGTTGCGCATTACCGTGCTCGAGAACGGGGAAGTGCAAGCTCTCGAATCGCAGACGATCGCTTCCCAAGTCCGAGGGCAGACAAAGATCATCGGCATTGTCGAGGAAGGCTATCGGGTGACTCCTGAAGATGTCGAGAATGGCCTGATCCTTGTCGAACTCGATTCCGCCGACCTCGAGGATAGAATTGTCCGAAAAGAGATCGAATACCAGAGCGCCCTGGCGCGCCTGACCGAGGCCCAGGAGCAGTATCAGATTCAGCTCAAACAGAACGAGAGCGACGTGAAGGCGGCCGAGTTGCAGGTCAAGTTCAAGCGAATGGACCTCGAGAAATACCTGGGTGCCGACCTCGCTTTGGACCTCTTGGACGAGTTGGGCATCATGGAGGTTACCGCCGCCGAGATCGAGGCGGCTGATTTGGCGGTTCTCGAAGAACTCGAGGAAGTCGCTGAGCAGAACCCGGCGCCCGATGACAGCGACAATGATGCCGAAACGGAAGACATCCTGGACATGCAGGTCGAACTGATCCTGACGGCTGAAGCGCAAGAACTGCGCAACAACCTTGATTTTCGGGCCCTTGCCCAAGACAGGCGCTTGGCGGGCGAAGCCGTGCAAAGAAGACAACGATTCGAAACCGACATTCTTCTGGCCGAAGAGGACCTTTCGACAGCCAAAGACACCTATGAATGGACGATCAAGCTGGCCGAAGAGGAGTTTGTTACCGAGACCCAGCGCCGGCAAGACGAAATGGCCGTCACGCGCAGCGAGATCTCGCTGGCATCGAGCAAACTCGCACAAGAGTTGTTCCTGAAATACGAATTCCCCAAAGAAGCAGAGAGACTTCTCTCAGATTACGAAGAAGCCTTGCGCGGATTGTCGCGAACCGTGAAAAGAGCCCGGTCTCAGCTTGCTCAGTCCAGCGCCCAGCTCAGGTCGGCCGAAGCCCGCTACTCCCTTGAGCTTCAACAGCGCAACGAGCTCAAAGACCAGCTCGAGAAGTGCATCATCGTAGCCGAGCGCCCCGGCCTTGTCGTATATGGCGATTCCGGCGGAGGGCGCGGCATGGGCGGTCGTGAACCAATCATGGAAGGCTCCTCTGTCCACGAGAGGCAGCAGATAATCACGATTCCCGACATGACCAAAATGTCCGTGAAAGTGAGTATTCACGAATCCTCGATCCAGAAAGTATCCCGAGGACAGAGAGCGACCATAAAGGTCGAGGCTTTCCCCGAGCGAGAGCTGATAGGCGAGGTTTCGAGAGTGGGGATACTGCCGGAAATGCAGAGCCGCTGGCTGAATCCTGATCTTAAAGTGTACGAAACCATTGTGGTTGTTGACGGCACACATGACTGGCTGAGGCCCGGCATGACTGCTCAGGTCGAGATCATCATCGACGAACTCGATGATGTGCTCTATATCCCGATCCAGGCGGTCTCGACCGTGAGGGGCGAACGAGTAACCTATCTTGCGCGCCTCGGACGCGATCCAGAACGGCGCGTCATTCAGACCGGGCAGTTCAACGACACCTTTATCCAAGTGACCGATGGCCTCAACGAAGGCGATGAGGTCTTGCTAGTGCGGCCGGATACCGGTCCTGATGATGACCGCAGAAGAGAGGATATCCAAGCGCCTCCGGCAGAAACTGTACAGGCCGCCGTGGCGGGTTAGAGACTATGGAGACCAACGGCGAAATCGCCAAGATCGCGAACTTGACCAAGACCTACCGCATGGGCCCCGTCACCGTGCGGGCACTGCGGGGCATCTCGCTTGCCTTTGAACCCGGTGAATATGCAACGATCATGGGGCCTAGCGGCTGCGGCAAATCCACATTGCTCAACATCCTCGGGTGCCTCGACAAGCCCTCGGATGGACAGTACTATCTCGGCGGCGATGACGTATCGCAACTGGATGACGACCAATTGTCCTCGATTCGCAGCGCACGGCTGGGCTTCGTGTTTCAGTCGTACAACCTGATTCAGCAGCTCAGCGTGGTCGAGAACATCGAGATCCCGTTGTTCTACCAGGGCATCCACGAAGAGGAAGGCCGGCGTCGCGCCATCGAGCTTGCGACCCGCGTGGGCTTGGAAACACGCCTGGATCACAAGCCGTTTGAATTGTCCGGCGGGCAACAACAGCGAGTGGCCATTGCGCGCGCTTTGGTCAACGACCCTCTGGTTATTCTCGCCGACGAGCCAACCGGAAACCTCGACAGCTCATCAGGCGAAGAGATTCTGCGTATCTTTGACGAACTGCACCATCTCGGAAAGACTATCATCATGGTGACCCATTCGGATGAGGTGTCCGAACGCGCGGGTCGAGTGGTCCGGTTACGTGACGGAGAGATCGAACATGACCTCAAACGTTGAATCCATAAAGGTCTGGTTTCTCGAGAATCTTCATGCTTATGGGCGGCTGAAGCGGACCGTCAGGCTGGGTTTCAAGAGCCTTTGGCTTCACCGCCTGCGTTCCCTTCTTACCGTCTTGGGCATTGTATTTGGCGTGTGCTCGGTAATTGCGATGTTGGCCATCGGCGAAGGCGCCAGTTACGAAGCCCAGGAGCGAATCCGGCGTCTTGGAAGCAACAACATCATCCTGCAGAGCATCAGGCCGCCGCAAGACACCGGCAGCACCGCCACGACCAGCCGCGTGATCGAGTATGGCCTCACCTACGCCGATCTCAGGCGGATTCGCCAGACCTTGCCCTCGGCGGAGATTCTGGTGCCGGCCCGGGTCATGCGAAAAGATATCTGGAACGGGGGACGGCGTCTCGACTGCGACATCTACGGCACCGTGCCGTGGTACCCGGAGGTCAACAACCACCGAGTGGCCCGAGGCCGCTTTTTCACCGAGATGGAAATGGACGAAGGCCGCAACGTTGCCGTACTCGATGCGGGAATGGACCGGACGTTGTTCCCTATCGATCCCGCTATTGGCAGCACGATCCGTGTGGGCAATCAGTATTACCGCATCATAGGCATCATGGAACCCAAAGCTGCCCGGGCCACGGATAGCAATACCAATGACATGGGCGCATCAAACTCCGGCGGCGGAGGGCAGAACGGGTCATCGGGCACGGCCTACCGGCTGTATGTTCCCTTGAACGCAGCGAGAAAACAATTCGGCGAGACGCTCGTAAACCGCCAGGCCGGAAGTTTTGAAGCCACTCGCGTCGAGCTTCACGAGGCCACCGTAAGGGTTGCCCGTCTCGAAGACGTCATTGATTCGGCGCGGGTGATCAACGACCTGTTGGCGGCCAACCGCCGCAGGGTCGATTATGCGGTCATCGTGCCCCTCGAACTGTTGCGCGAGGCCGAACACACAAAGCGCATTTTCAATATTGTGCTTGGCTCGATCGCCGCGATATCTCTGTTGGTGGGCGGCATCGGCATCATGAACATCATGCTCGCAAGCGTCACCGAGCGCACGCGCGAAATTGGCATACGGCGCGCACTTGGCGCCAAACGCCGTGACATTATCGTGCAGTTTCTCATTGAAACCGTGTTGCTCTCCGGCGCGGGTGGCGTGATCGGCGTAGCCCTCGGAATTGCCATCCCGCTGATTATTACCTGGTTTGCCCCCATGCAGACCGTTGTCACGCTCTGGTCCCCCCTTATCGCCTTTTCCATCTCAGCCATGGTAGGGCTCGTGTTCGGAATTTACCCCGCCGTGCGTGCAGCCAATATGGATCCCGTCGAAGCCCTGAGACACGAATAGGCCGGGCCGGTTCAGCCGCGCGCTGCGAACCTGGCCCCTCCAGTTTCGTGAGGAACCGTGGCGCCATATGATAAAATCTGCGTGAGATGCAGCAAAAAGTATCGAGAACACAGGTGGAGATCACCGTAAAACCAGTCGAAACGGCCAACGAACTGCGAATGGCGCACGACATGTTCGCCTCGGTACATGAGGCGGACGACTATGCCAGAGGCATCCGCTGGCTCGAAAACTGTGGCGTGCGTTACCCCGGCTACGCAAGCGAGCATACACGCATCGCCCTGTGCGGCCCCGAACTCGTCGGCGGGCTGCGCATGATTACTGACACCGTGCGCCTTGGAGAGGCCCGGTTGAAGATGGGGGGCCTGGGCTGGGTCACCACCTCGCAACGCTACCGCAACAAAGGCGTGTGCCGGCGGCTCATGGACGATATTCTCGCCTACATGCGCCAGCATCGTTACCACTTGTCGCTGCTGTTCGGGGTTCCGGATCTCTACCACCGCTGGGGATACGTGACCACAATGGCCGACCACGTGATCGATCTGGACACCATCGAAGCGCTGCGCTTCGAGTGTCCTCTGAATGTTCGGCAGGCAAAGCAGGGCGACATATCTGCATTGCTCAGCCTGCACAATGCCAATGAGCATACGACAGCGTGTTCGGTTGTGAGAACGCGCGCGCACCTGCTCTGCAAATGGACCGAGTCCAGCCCAAAACAGGTTCTCACGGACAGCCAAGGCAAGGTGTTGGCGTACTTCTTCTGCCGCAACATGGGCGATCATCTCGCAGTCGAAGAAACAGGAGTGACGAGCATCGGGCTCTGCGGCAGTGTGCTGCGCGCATCCGCACAGCTTGCCGAACAGGAATCCTTGGCCCATTTGCGGATATTCAGTCCTCCCAGGCATCCCATGGCCCGCTACATGCTCGAATTCAAGTCCCGCCACGAGATGCTGGTGTCCCGCAATGCCGATGCCATGCTGGCCTTCATCGATATGGATGAGATGTTCCAGCATATGATCCCCGAATGGGAGCGATGCCTGAGCGAAAGCGGTGCGGATGATCTGCGCACCGAAGCCACCTTGTTCGTCGATGGCGTTCCTTACCGCATTCGCG
>SLSB01000298.1 GCA_007130675.1 Candidatus Hydrogenedentota bacterium
CATTCTGCTGTCAAATCCATTGTGAATCGAAGTCATCCTGAGTGCGAAATCGAGCAATGCGCCTGGCTTTCAGCCCGGAAGATGTGGGCCGATCGGTTTACCCGGACCTTCAGCCCGGGCTGGTATGTTCCCGCACCTTCGGCGCTCCAGAGTCAGGCGCTTGTCATACTGAAGAATCAACGCGAAATGAATCGGGTCGGCAAGTCAAGCGTCCTTACGTGCGGCTTTGGGCTAATCTGCATGCAAAGTATGGGGCAAAGCGCCTCATCTGCAATTTGGTGGAGAAGACGCGGCGCGCCGCCTCTGAGAGCACGGGGGCGTGGTCACGTTCTCAGCCGACCCCCCATTCGTCATCCTGGACGGGACTGAAGAGGCGGCGGCGATCGGCATCGGTCATCGCGGGCCGTTTGCGCAATGCGGTTTCAATGGCCGGAAACCGGTCGAATTTAAGCCGGTTGGAGGCATGCGCATGGATGAAGTGCAGGTAGAGCAACAGCCGCGTCGTGCGGAACTGTCGGGGGGTCGTGCACAAGAACACCATCCCCTGTTCGATGGTATGGCCATAGGGGTCCGCCACTGTCTTGGGTTTTGCGGCATCCAGTTCCGACCAGGCAAACAGGTCGATATCGCCGCCGGTCTCTTCGTTCAACGCTCTTTGCTCATACTCCTGACCGAGGCGGTCATAGAGCGCTAGCATGCGGTCAAACCAGAGAAAGACCGCACGATACCCCTCGTCTTCGATGTCGATTTCGATTTGGGCTTCCTCGATGGTGGCACTGGTCTGCTTGCGCAGGTAGGCCAGCCGCTCTTCGTCCTCCTCGGGCACCATGCGCACGCGGGCCTTTTCGGAGGCGTCGCCATAGTTGAACTTCTCGAGGATCACCGGAATCGTGAATTTGGACCGGGCCAACAGACGGAGTTCCTGGAGCAGGGGGCGGGTGATTGAGGCGCGTTCGAGCGCACTCTCGAGGGCTGGGTCGGGCGCAAAGATCTCGGCCCCCAACTCGACCCACAAGTCGTGAAAGAAGCGCACCAGGTCGGCGCCGCAATGCGCCGGGTTTCCGCCCCCCCCACAAGCCTTAGCCACGATTTCGTTCAGCCGGCCCCGCATGGCGCTGCCGTGGCGCCGAAGGACGTTGTGGCCGGTGAGAAAACGCAGCACGACAATCCTGTCGAGCGCCAATTCGGCCGTTTCCTCGCGCAAATGACCTTCGGAAACCATCACCTTCTGCCAGCGCAGGCACCATTCACGCAGCTGGCGCGCTACGGTGCTTCGCGGCGGCCGGCGCAGTTCGTCGAGCGAGCCGCGCTCGACCTCGGAACGGACCATCGTCTCCTCGAATTCTGCGGCGAATTCGGCCGGGGTGTCTGCGTATGCCAGCAGTTCCTCGGTGTGCGTATCATAGAAGTAGAACCGGTACAGATCGGAGATGAATGCGTAACGAATGCGCAGGTTTTTCGTGGCGGTTACCAAGACCCGTGTCGGGTCGCAGAAATCGAGCCCGCGCTCGGCGATGGCGCTGGGCGGTTCGAGAAATCCCGGCATCTGAAAATGCGCAGCTATGGCCGGCCCGTTTTCGGCGCGAAGCCAGTACGAAGCACAGGTCGTGGGAGGGGCGCCCGGCAGATTCGCCGGGTCCAGGCGTTCGGCATCACTCCACCCGAGCAAGCGCAAGAACTCTTCGATGCAGCGCGACTGCCCCGTCTTGGGCGTGCCTGCCAGGTTCTCCCACCACGTTTCACAAAGCTGCCGGATCTCGTGTCTGTATTCCATGCTATGCGACACCTCTTCCCTTGCTTACAGTATACCCAGCCGATTCAATGCGCCGCCAGATGAGTTCATCGCGACGGCCAAGCAGCTCGACACCTCCCTCGAGGAAAGGCGCCAGCTTTTCCGGAGACGCAGCCAGCACTTCGAGAAAATGTTCCGCCGTCATCAACTCGACACGGTACGGACCTGGGACGCTGCGCCCCAGGCGCGTGGCGCCTTCGGTCACAAACAGCGCATGGGTTTCCGATGCGTCCAGAAACGCCAAGAGCACGCCGCGCTCCATCGCGGCAAAGGACCGCAGGCGGTCAAGATCATCGCAGACCTTGAGGACCATGCCCTGCAGTTCTGGAAATAGCGGAAAATCAACATCAACCTGGTAATACGTGCGGTTGCCTTCGGCGCGCTTGAGTAGCAGTCCCACCCCCGTGAGCCGCTCCAATTCCCGCTGCACCGCACGAATGGCCAAGCCCGTGGCTTTCTCGATTTGGCGCTGGTAATAGGTTCGGAAGGGGTCCAGCATGAACAGCCGAAGCACTGTGGCACGTGCCGACGACGAAAATAATGCAGTCAATGTCTTTAATGAGACATTTTGACTAATTATAAGCGTCATAACATCGGCACCTTGTGCGCTTTCAATATGGAATAAAGCGGCATATCTGCCGGTCGAACCTGCGACACCAGTATACTGATCGTAGTCATTTGTGTCAATACTTATTTTTAATTGCTCGTATTCCGTGGTGGATGCAATAGCTTGGTGGCGGAATTGAAATGGCGGGGGAGGGAACGTGCCCGCGCGGGCCGTCCTTCGGTGAATTCCGCCGCCATTGCACTTAGAATGTGAATCGAGGGCTTAAGACTGGCCCCCATTTGAATCCTGGGAAATTCCCGGGCTACGGGTTCTCGATTTCGCAAACGACCCGGAACCCCACGTCGTGGATGGCTTGGCTCGCGTCGTAGTGCAGGCGGAACGCGCTGCGGGCACGGCGGGGTCGGTCCATCCATGAGCCGCCGCGGACCACTTTGCGGCCGGACAGGGTCTCGGCTGGAACGGCTCCGTCAGGGTACGGCTGGTAATCGCAGCGGGTCCATTCGGCCACGTTGCCGTGCATGTCGAACAGACCCCAGGGATTGG
>SLSB01000356.1 GCA_007130675.1 Candidatus Hydrogenedentota bacterium
GCTCCATTGGTTGCGTTTATCCTCCCCCCAGAATAGCAGGTCTCCCAAGAAGGGCAGACCTGCTATGACTACATTTTCTTGGAGTCTTGCATGGGTCCTTCATGTCACATTGTCTCTCCGCTGTGGCGTGGTTTCCTGACCGCGGCACTCTTCCGATCAATCAGGTCTCCAACACACCACCGCTGAGGATACTACAACCCAACCGCGAATCATATTCGCGACGCCTTCACAATCTGCGTCAATCTGCGTAATCTGCGGATGGTGTTCTTGGCGATCTCCGTGTAAAGGGTCGTAGTCTCTGAATTGTAGCCCTGCCCCGCCCTGCCCGCATACTTTGCCGGATGTGGGGTGTTTTGGTAGGATGATGCCCGAGATTCAACTTGGCTCAGGAGGTGTGTGAGATGACGGCATGGGTAATGGCGGTGGCATTGGTGGCGGCGGCAGCCGAGGAGGCTCCGATGGTCAGATTCGATAAGATGCGTATCGGCGACGTGGTCTACGAAGCGGCCTCGGCGTTCGACGTCAATAACAACGGCATAAAGGACATCATATCCGGCAGCCGCTGGTTCGAAGGTCCTGATTTCACAAAGAGTCACAAGATTTGCGATGTGCCCGCGCACGGCGACTATTTCGACGATTTTGGCGACATCCCGATGGACGTGAACGGGAATGGCTACACCGATATCGTGTCGGGCGCGTGGTTCAGCCAGAAGCTGACGTGGCGCGAGAACCCGAGAGGCGAACCTGTCGAGTGGAACGTGCATGTCATCGCCGAAGTCGGCAACATCGAGCGCCCCTGCATGTATGACATCGATCAGGACGGCCACATCGAGATCATCCCGAATACGCCCAACGGTCCGCTGCGGATTTTCAAGCTTATCCGCGACGCCGAGGGCAAAGGCACGGGCGAGTTCGAGGAATTTGTGGTGTTCGAGGAAAACAGCGGGCATGGCCTGGGTTTCGGCGACATCAACGGCAACGGCCGGGTCGACATTGTGCTGTCCGGGGGCTGGCTCGAAGCGCCCGAGAACCCGCTGGGCGGCGAATGGACCTGGCATCCCGAGTTCAACCTGGGTTCGGCCAGCGTGCCGGTTTTGGTGCATGACGTGAACGGCAACGGGCTCAACGACATCATCGCGGGCCTGGGCCACGATTACGGCCTGTTCTGGTATGAGCAGAGGCGTGACGGCGACGGCAACCGCACGTGGGTTAGGCATGACATCTGCACCGAGCGCTCGCAGTACCACGACATGCAACTGGTGGATATCGACAACGACGGCCAGCTCGAGTTGATAACCGGCAAACGCTACCGCGCCCACTCGGGCAACGACCCCGGTGCCGACGACCCCGTCGGGTTGTATTATTTCAAGATTAACGGCGGCGAATTCATCCGCCACACTATTGATTACGGCGATCCCAGCGAGGCCAGCGGCGCGGGCATCTTTTTCTGGGTCGAAGACCTCGATGGCAACGGCTGGAAAGACATCATTGCTCCCGGCAAAGAAGGGCTCTACCTTTTCCGGAACCTGGGCTTTTAGCGTAAGCGCCCGCCGTGCCGCGCGAGCCGCAGGAAGACGTTGAAGCGATGCCACAACAGCGCCGCAGCTCGCCCGCATCCGAGACCGAACTCGCCCCGCCGGTGAGCGCGTTTCTCGAGGCGCAGGGCTACACCGTGCGCAGCGAAGTCAACGGATGCGACATCGTCGGCATTCGCGGCGACGAGATGGTGGTCGTCGAACTCAAGCGCAACTTCACGGTGTCGCTGCTCGCCCAAGCCGCCGACCGCCAGCGGCTCGCCGACGCCGTTTACGTGGCACTGCCGCGTCCGGCCCAGCCGCTTACCGGCAAACGGTGGCGCACGCTCCGCCATTTGCTCCGCCGCCTCGAACTCGGCCTGCTCTTTGTCTCGTTTACCACCGGCCGCCCCAACATCCAGATCGTGTTTCATCCCGCGCCGTTCGACCGTAAACGCGACCACCGGCGGCGGCGGGCGCTCTTGCGCGAGGCCGCTTCGCGCTCGAGTGACTTCAACCGCGGCGGCAGCACCCGCCGCAAACTCGTCACGGCCTACCGCGAACACGCCATCCACATCGCCTGCGCGCTCGAGGTGCTCGGGGATGCCTCGCCCGCCGCATTGCGCGCCCTCGGCACCGCGCCCAAGACCCGAGACATCCTCTACAACAATGTCTACGAATGGTTCGAGCGTATAGACCGCGGCGTGTACCGCTTGAGCGCCGCCGGCCGAACCGCTCTCGCCGATTACCCCGGCCTCACCGCGCATTATCGAAGCGAAATCGCGCGCATCCAGGCAGACCAACCGGACTAGAGGCGGGGGATGACCACCAACACCAGCAGCATTCTAACAGGAGATAGTTTTTCGTTTTGTGTGCTGGCGGCAGATGACGTTGAATCGATCCCCATGATCTGTCAGACTGCACCCTCCGGCAAATCAGGTTCCAGAATATCAAGGGGTATAGCATGTATCGTGAACTCACCAGATTGAAATCCGCGAGAGCCGGTCGCGTGTCATCGTGGGATGTTTCGGGCCGTAACGCCGACTGCTGGCACCTTCCTCCAAAATCGTCCCGCGTATTGGCCGATATCAACGGGCCAGGGCGAATTACGCACATCTGGATGACCCAGCGGAACCACTACCGCGAGTGTCTGTTGCGGTTCACGTGGGACAATGCCCGGTATCCCAGTGTGGTCGTGCCGCTGGGCGATTTCTTCGGGTTGGGCCACGGGATTGTGAACTCGTACCAGAGCTTTCTGTTTTCGGCGTCGACCCGCAGCAACAACCGGTTCAACGAAGGGTGTGCGCTGAATTGCTATGTCCAGATGCCGTTCAAGGAACGGGCGCTCATCGAGCTCGTCAACGAGAGCGATGAGCCGCACATGCAGTA
>SLSB01000205.1 GCA_007130675.1 Candidatus Hydrogenedentota bacterium
CGCCGTCATCGCGCGGAGAAATGGCGATCTGATAGTGCGTCGCGAACCAGAAACCGAGTCCAAGGCCCGCGGCCAACAGGAAACCGCCCACCAGCACCATGACCAAAGCAACAATGACCGCGCGATGCCGCCCGGTGTTGGGATCTTTCGGGTGCGCCTCGTTCATACTGCAATTATAACATGTCCACCGCGAGGCCCGTGCAGCGAGCGGCGGCCGATGGCGGACGCCTGCGCATCAGGCAGCGCGCAACTCGTCGAGCAGGGTCGCCATAAGGTCTTTCACCGAGACGATCTCGTGCATGCGCGATACGTTGGACCCCGCGAAGACCAGACCGTTTTCCATGTCGCCGTCGTAGGCGCTCAGCAGCGCATGGGCGATGCAATACCGCGAATCGTAGATTTTACATGTGCTCAGGCATTTGTAGGGACAATTGATCGGGATGGGTTCGCCACTGTCCAGCCGGTCGAGGAACCGGTTCCGAACGGCCCGGCCGGGAATGCCCACCGGGCTCTTGATGATCACGATATCCTCTTCCGACGCTTCAAGATAGGCCTGTTTGAACGCATCCGAGACGCCGCATTCCCTCGTGCACACAAAGCGGGTGGCCATCTGGACCCCCGCGGCTCCCAGCGAGAGCATGCGGGCGATATCTTGACCGGTATAGATGCCGCCCGCGGCAATGAGCGGGATTTTCACTCCGAAGGCGTCTTCGAACGGTTTGAGGGCCTCGAGCAGCTCGGGCACGAGCCGCTCGAGCGAAAAGTCTTCGGCGCGCGCGAGTTCCTCGAGCGAAAAGCCGAGGTGCCCGCCCGCAAGCGGCCCCTCGAGGACCACCGCCTGGGCGGTGCGTCCGTAGCGCTTTTGCCAAGTCCGCAGGATCAACGTCGCGGCACGCGCAGAACTGACGATCGGCACGAGGTTCACACTGGTGTCCTCGACCATAGCCGGTAGTTTGAGCGGAAGGCCCGCTCCCACCACAATCATCTTGATGCCTTCTTCGACGCAGGTGTGAATCAGCGCCTCGGCGTTGCTCAGCACGCTCATCACATTGACCGCGATATGGCCGTCGGTGGCAGTCTTGGCCTTGCGGATTTCCTCGGCCATGGCCTCGCTGCTAACCGCCTCGTAATCCTGGCGCGTCGCGCGGATATCGCCCATGCCCACGCTGGCAATGGTGCCGATGCCACCGGCGTTCGCCACCGCCGACGCCAGCGACGACAATGACACTTTCACCCCCATGCCGCCTTGCACGATGGGCACGTCGGCCGTAATAGTTCCTATCTGAAGCTTGGGAATGTCCACACTAGTCTCCGTAACGTTTGATGGCCAGGCACGCGTTGCCCCCGCCAAATCCAAATGAATTGCTCATAGCGGCATCGAAAACCGCTTCTCGAGCCTCCTGGGGTACGTAATCCAAAGGACAATCGGGATCGGGTTCCTCGTAGTTGATGGTGGGATGAATGGTGCCGGTGTGCAGGCACATCACGGTAGCCACGAACTCGACGGCGCCGGCAGCCGCCATCAGGTGACCAATCATCGATTTTGTGGAGCTGATCTTCAACTTCTGTGCCGATTCGCCGAATACACGCTGGATGGCAAGAGTCTCGGTGCGGTCATTCAGCACGGTCGACGTCCCATGGGCGTTGATGTAGCCGATATCCGCTGGTGCGAGCGCCGCATCCTCGAGCGCGGCCTGCATGACGCGAATCATCCCGTCGCCATCGGGCTCGGGCGCGGTGAAGTGGTAGGCATCCGCGGTGTTGCCATACCCCGCCAGTTCCGCATAAATGCGCGCGCCCCGGCGTTTGGCATGCTCCAGGTCCTCGAGAATCGCCAACCCCACGCCCTCGCCCATGACAAACCCGTCACGATGCTTATCGAACGGGCGGCTTGCGCGCGAGGGATCGTCGTTACGCGTCGACATCGACCGTGTGGCACAAAAACCTGCGTAGGCCACAGGCGTAAGGCACGCCTCGGATGCGCCTGCCACCATGATGTCGGCATCGCCGCGCTCGATCACGCGAAACGCATCGCCCACGGCGTTCGCGCCAGTCGAACACGCTACCGACAAGGCCGTCAGCGGTCCTTTCAAGCCATGTTCAATCGAGACGACGCACGCCGTCATATTGACCAATACTTTCGACACGAAGAACGGGCCCGCGCCGCGCGGTCCTTTCTCGGCAAAAGACGCACACCCTTCTTCGATGGTGTACGACCCGCCAATCCCGGAACCGATTATGACGCCCGCCCGCGTGGGGTCGTATGCACCCCGCTCGAGACCCGCATCCGCCAAGGCCATTTTCGAGGCCGCCAGACCGAACTGCATCACCCGGTCCATTCGCCGGACCGACTTGGTGTCCATCCAATCCTCGGGACGAAAATCGGTGATTTCCCCCGCCATCTGCGACCGGTGCTGCGACGGATCGAAATGCGTAATACGGGAAATGCCGTTCTTGCCGGTCACTAGGCCGTCCCACGTAGCGTCCACGCCCACACCGATGGGCGTGATCGCAGCCAAACCGGTAACAACCACACGTCGTTGATGATGCACGAAGCGTTTTCCCTTCAGCCTTCCATAGCAGGCCTTCTGATCTTTTCGTGCTGGAAAAGGATCAGGATGCCAGCGCCCCCATCGCCGCGGAACACAAGGCGTAATCATATTGGCAGTCGCCCCTGCAGGTCAAACTCGCGGCCGGGCAGGGCCCGCCGCCGCGTGTCGGCCAACGCGCGCAGGGAGCACTCAATGAGCCACCGCTTTACGGAACCGGTCATGCACGGTCCTCTACTCTTACGGGCGTTTGTTGCGGTAGTCAGGGCAGCGAGGTCTTGTGTTGATGGCGCAGTGTGAGGAGGGTTTGAGGGGCTTGGAGCGCTGGCTTGCGATGATCTGGCCGTGGA
>SLSB01000680.1 GCA_007130675.1 Candidatus Hydrogenedentota bacterium
ATTTCCGCCACTTCTGTGAGACCCATGCCATTCACATCGAGAAGGAAATCCCATTGGCCAGCACCGGCACGGGGTTCACCGCCCGCAAATGGCCAAACTTGTTCGCTGACGAAGCCGTCTATGTCGTCACCGCACGGCCCTGAGCCGCTCAGCACAGGATCCGGGCACTGCATTTCCACGAGTAGGAATTTGCCAAAGCCCGCCACTGATGTCGTGGTCCCTCAAGAAGCCGCCCCTCACGTTGACGCACTTTGAATATCCTCTCGTACAATCGCCCGCGAACAGGAGGTTCCGCAGCGATCGACCTCTGCCTCCAGCCCTTCAAACACGGAGATTGCCAGAAACTCATTCAAACCATGCCTATTGACAAACTTGACAATATGTCATAACATTAGTTCGCCTTTAATTCGAATATTTGGGCTTTCTTGAACACAACGGGCCTTTTTTGACAGGATGTTATTTCTGACATGGCAGATTTGAGTCCGAAAGCGCAGGAAATTCGGGCCCGGGATGGCCGAATCTTGGAGATAGCCCGCGAATTGCTGAATCAGGGCGGGTACGCCGGGGTAACCATCGGGAAAATCGCCGCAGCGCTTGGGTACTCTCGCGGAACCATATACAATCACTTTTCCTGCAAAGAAGATGCCCTTCTAACCCTTGCCGCGCGCTACTACGAGCGGCAACTGGCGTTTTGCGAGCGGGCAGCAGCTTTTCGGGGCCGCGCGAGAGAACGCATGGTCGCCGTGGGCGAGGCCAACGAGCTTTTCCTACGTCTGTATCCCGAGGAGGCGAGCATCATCGAGGTCGTCTGCGCCCAAGCTATCCGCAATAGATCCACTTCAGAGTGCCGCGCCAGGTTGCGTGAGTGCGAGATTCGCGTGAATTCGGTCGTGGAAGGCATTGTGCGCGACGCCATTGCTCAGGGCGACTTGTCACTTCCGGATGGTGTTTCCGTGCGTTCTCTAACGTTTGGCTTTTGGGCGCTGACCATGGGCGGCTACGCCACTATGCTGGGCATTCTTTCGATTCCCGCAGCAAATTTGGACGACGTGTTCGAGGAAGTCCGGACAAACTGCAACACGCTTGCCGATGGTTTTGGGTGGCACCCATTGTCAAGCGAGTGGGATTACGAGGCCACCCTCCGGCGCTTGCACAACGAAGTCTTTTCCGAGGAAATGCGCCGCCTGGAGACACCCGCGGCGGTCGCAACACATGAGACAGCGACCCCGCCCGAGAAGAACACTTAACCGTGATCCAGGAAGGAGGTGACAAGACGGCTTCGAATCGGACCCCTATTACCGGGGGAAAGCGTGTAACCCTGATATAACCTGTAAGGAGAAGAGAGGCATGAGAAAGAACGGTTTTACCTTGATTGAACTGCTGGTGGTGATCGCAATCATTGGCATTCTCGCAGCCATACTGCTGCCGGCACTGGCGCGGGCGCGCGAGGCGGCCCGCCGCGCAAGTTGCGCCAACAACCTCAAACAATTCGGGCTCATCTTCAAGATGTACGCCAACGAGTCCAGAGGCGAGATGTTCCCCACTCGGTCGAAGATACACGCGGGGTCATGCTTTGACGGGGCGGTTCGAGCGGACCCCGTGATGATTAACGCCAACCATCTTTGGTTCGACAGCCCGGTCCTGTACCCGGAATACTGGACCGATGTCAACATCGCCAAGTGTCCCTCCGACCCGGACGATGCAGAGTTCGAGAAGCGTTTCGGACCCTACAGACACACCAACCAGATCGAGCCTTGCCGATTCTGGGACATGTCGTATCAATATTTGGGCCATGCCGTCCAGCCCGAGCACTATCTCGCTCCAGGAATAGACCCGAGAAAGCATCCGACGGATGTGCTTGATTTAAACCCTGCGCTTATGAATGCGGCACTCTTGGATGGAGAAACCTTTGCGTTCAGCGGCGGCCTCCCGCCCGGAACGGTAAGACCGCTGTCTTGGTCTGGCTGGAGAAACCTCCATGACTCAGATATCCCGCTGGATGATGGCCAGACGATCTACCGTCTGCGCGAAGGGATCGAGCGGTTCTTCATCACCGACATCAACAACCCCGCCGCGGGCGCGATGGCGCAGAGCGAATTGCCCGTGATGTGGGACATCTCGCTACGGGCGACCGCCGAGGCGGCCGACGGCCTGCGGTTCTTCAACCACGTTCCGGGCGGCGGAAACGTGCTTTACATGGACGGCCATGTCAAGTTCATTCGCTACCAAGACGAATGGCCCATCGTCAGCACATGGATAATGTTCCTTGATAGTCTTTTGGACGCTATGGTCCCATAAGGCACACTACGCCTTTGCCTGGAGCATAGGGCTTGTGCGGCCGCGGTAATACGGAGGTTGCAAGCGTTGTTCGGAATGACTGGGCGTAAAAGATATGAGCTGCCGAACAATTAGGTTTTCAGTGGCTTCTCAGGGTGCGCGCAAAGCGAGATAGCCACCATGTACGATAGTGTCACGGTTGTTCCGGAAAACTACAATCATGTGCCAGGCGGCGGCAACGTGCTGTACATGGATGGGCATGTCAAGTTCGTGCGCTTTCCCGGGGAGTACCCAGTCAGCGCAAGCTGGGCGTGGTTTCTCGGCAGTTTCGACGAATTGGCAGCGTTGCTATAGTCTGCCCCATGGGCGGAAACACAGGCGGATGAACCACCCCGCCTGTGTTTTTTTGTGCTTGACCCCTCGCCCTCGAGACTATACTTTGGTGCACGCGGCCGCAGAATCGAGGGAGGGCAGGGTTTCATGCATGTAGAGTTGAAGCAGCGGGTGTGGCAAGCCAACCAGGACTTGGTGGTCCGAGGCCTTGTGTTCGCGACGTGGGGGAATGCGAGCGCCATCGACCGCGACGCGGAGCGGGTGATCATCAAACCCAGCGG
>SLSB01000061.1 GCA_007130675.1 Candidatus Hydrogenedentota bacterium
ACGATCCCCTTGTTCCCAGAGACGAGGTCAAGGCCTTTCTCGATGAGATGAAAGCGGCCGATGCCCGGTTCGAGTTCATCCAGTACCAGGGGGCGGTCCACAGTTTTACCAATCCCGCGGCAAATTCGGAGGCCGCGCGCTTTCATGCCACGGCCGCGCGGCGTTCGTGGATTGCGATGCTCAATTTCCTCGAGCTGGTGTTCGTGGGAACACAGGCGTACAAATAGCCCGTCAGCGTGCGGTGGTCCCGGCCTCTGGCACTTTACACAAGAAAGAGACAGCCCGTCATGTTCGGCAGACGAGAGCAGACCCCACGAGAAGAACTGGTCAATTCGCTTACGCACGGCCTTGCCGTGGCGCTGAGTATCGCCGCGCTCACCATCCTGGTGGTGTTCTCGAGTCTACAGCGCGACCCGTGGAAGATCGTCAGCTTCAGCATCTACGGCGCCGCGCTGGTCGCGTTGTACACCGCGTCAACGGTTTATCACGCCGTCGCCTCGAAACGGTTGCGCCCGTTTCTGCGCCAAATCGACCATTCGTGCATCTACCTGCTCATCGCGGGCACCTACACGCCGTTCATGCTGGTCACGATGCGCAATGCCTGGGGCTGGACCCTGTTCGGACTGGTCTGGGGTCTGGCGGCGGCCGGTATCCTGTTCAAAGTGTTTTTCACCGGCCGGTTCGAGGCCGTTGCCACGCTGGGATACATTCTAATGGGATGGATTGCGGTCATCGCCATCAAACCGCTCGTGCAGACCATGCCGCCCGGCGTCTGGCCGTGGCTCGTGGGCGGCGGCCTGTGTTACACCTTCGGGGTGGTGTTCTACGCCATGGGCAGACTGCGCTACAACCACGCGGTGTGGCACCTGTTCGTGGTTGCAGGCAGCCTGCTGCACTTTCTCTCGTTCTTGCTGTTTGTGCTGCCGGTCAAGAGCTGAACTGGGCGCCGGTCCAGCCCTGATCAGGGGCCTATTCTGTCACGGTCACGTTATACCTGATGCGCAAGAACGTGTCTCTCGGCCCCGCCGCCGCTTCTTTGGCCAGGCACTCGATCGTGAAGTTGCCGGCTTGCGTAAACGTGTGGGTGAAAGCCCTGCCCGTGCCGGCCGGCACACCGTCTATGCTCCATGTATATCTCTCGTACCCCGGCGTGGCATGCAGCGTGAACTCGACATCCTTGGGCACGCTCCAACTGATTGCCGGAAGCTGGGCGACCACCGTCGAGTCCCTGGCCTCGGCGACGACCCGATCACCGCGCGTCGCGGTATATTCCACCACCACGAATCCCGGTTGCTCGAGCACGTAATGCAGGCTGTACGCATCGGGACCTTGTTTTACGACGTCGTCATTCACCTTCCACGTGTGCACGACGTTCTCGAGGGGTTCGAGTTCAAGTTCGATCGCCTGGCCTTCGTAATACACCTCGGGAAGCGAAAAGCTCACCTCGACCGTCCCGACACGGGTAACCAGCCCCATGCGCTCGCGCAACTCGCTCACCGTGATGCCTTCCGCCGCCGCCAGCATCTCGAGCGTGCGGGGCATCTCATCCAGCGGTGTGTACACCTTCACATGCACATTTCCGGCCGGCGTCGTCATCTCGAGGTCGTAACTGCCGATCTCGCACGTATCTGACGGGACCAATGTAAGCGCCCCATCCGCGCGCTCGAAGTGAAACATGTGCGAGTAATCGGTTCCGGTCGCCCACAGCCTGATCTGGCCCATCTGTTCAGCCGGCAGCGGTTCTCCGTCGTGCGTAATGCGCGTGGTAAGCCGCTGGTCCAGCCGGTTAAACACCAATACATCCGGGTCGGCTTGCGGCTGTGCTTCCGACATGGGCGCGGCCGCCAACAGCACAACAAGACAAACGGCTGCCGCTCCGCATCCACTGACCCCAGAACGTTTGTTTCTATCCGTTGCCAAGAAACGATTTGTGTAACGCATTACCCAAACCTCCTTCCTCGATGGCTCCTGTTTTCGATCTTGCGGTTCTCTCGCTTTACGCCTGCCTGCATTTGCAGCCCACACTAACTTGAACACATCTATACCCGCCCAGTATTCACAGTTTCAAAAAAAATGGCAGATTAATGGCAGATTAAAGCGATGGGAACTCTCGGAAACGGGACAAAGATACCCCGCGGGCTGTTCCGGTTGGAACCAGGGAAAGAATGTGATGGGCGCTCTGAAGGCTACCGGCCAACCAAGAGCGGTTAACTCAGGTTTTCGCCGTGTTCCTGTTCGTACCAGGCGCGCCACGATTTCGCATACGTGCTTATCCAGTCGAGAACCGCTTGCGCACCCAAATCGCGCCGGGCTTTTTCCGACTCGATCCACTTATGCCGCAGGATTTCCTCGCGCTGCAACCTGAGGAACTCGCACTGACGCTGCTCGCGCCATTTCACCGCATGATGTTCGCGCCAATCCGCGGCAGCTTCCTCGAAGCCCACCTCGGCGCCGCACATGGCGGAAAGCGCCTCTTGATGCTGGCATATCGCCCGAAACTCGGCTTCTTTCACGTCCATGCTCCCCCCGAACTGATCGGCAGCGCCGTTCGACGTGTCCCCCATCGAACCGGCCGCCGTTTCACAAGTCCGCGATGATTCCGGATGATTCATGAATCACTACCTCACAAAGTCACCTGTCGTACATTACAGACAAGTCACGCGATTGTAACACATTGCCTTACTTCGGCAAACTCTTTTCGATCGTTTTCGCCGTTTCTCTGGCGTTTCGTCGACCTGACGGGCCACCGATAGCCGTACATCAAGACGACATCCTTTTCACGATATTCAATCGGAACTGTACCATATATCTCGGAAATCCGGCAAGGAAAACCCGATTCTCACCATCTCCGAGCAATTTCATCGCATGTAGAATCCACGCCCAA
>SLSB01000237.1 GCA_007130675.1 Candidatus Hydrogenedentota bacterium
GGCGCATGGGTGGTCTTCTCCAGTGGTTGCAAGCTCGTCTCCGCGGGCGCCCGAAAGGAACCCCCGAAGAGCACCCTAAAGTATGGTATGAGAACGCGCGCGGGTCAAATTGCGGGCCGGCGTCTTGGCGATTCGGGCATTGTTAAATGAACAAGGCGCGGCCTCTCCTTGGGAAGAGAAGACCGCGCCAATATCTGTGGAGACGAGGTTAGGGACTATGCGGCGACGCTGCTGTTGAGATAATCCAAGGCGCCTTGGGGATCGGGCGAGTAGGCATCCGCGCCGATCTTGTCGGCGAACTCCTGCGTGAGCGGTGCCCCGCCAACAACGACTTTGGTGTCGGGCATTTCGCCGCGGATAAGCTCGACAGTCTTTTCCATATTGACCATGGTGGTGGTGAGCAGCGCGCTCAATCCGACCGCCGCGCCGGGGTTGGCCTTGACAGCCTCGAGGAATTTTTCGGGCGAGACATCAACGCCGAGATCGACGACCTTCCAGCCGCCGCCTTCCATGACCATGCATACGAGGTTCTTGCCGATGTCGTGCAGGTCGCCCTGGACGGTGCCGATGACAAAGGTGCCTTTGGTCTTCACTTCGCCGGAATCGAGAAACGGCTTGAGGTGCGCCATGGCAGCGTTCATGGCTTTGGCGGCCATGAGCACGTCAGGCACGAAGACCTGGTTGGCGCTGAATTTCTTGCCGATGTTGCCCATGCCGACGATCAGGGCATTCTCGAGCACGTCGGTTGGCGCAATTCCCGCCTCGAGGGCCTTCTTCGCCAACTCATCCGCGCCGTCCTGGCCCTTCATATCGGGGGGATAGGGCGAGGCCTGGTTGACTTTGCCGCGCTCGACACAAACAGCCAGTTGTTGCAACAGTTCCTCGGACATGTTCATCTCCTCTTTGCGAATGCGACTTCGCCTTACCTGCCGTTATAGGCGCCCAACTCCAGCCCTTTCTGGGCGAAATACCGGTAACTCTCGTACTCGACCTGATCGGGGATCGAGTGGTCCGAATGAAGCACATACCCGTAATTCCCTTTTACGACGGGGATCTTTGCGCGCAACTCGTCATCGATCTTCGATCTGTCATTTGTGTAGAGAACGCGAACATCCATTCCCCCCATAAAGGATAACCGATCCCCGAAATCCTTGTAAAGTTTTAGCAGGTCCATGCCGGCCTTGACCTCGATCACCTGCAAACAGTCGATGCCCGCCTCGATCATGCCGGGAACCAGCGGCTCGACATAGCCGCATGAATGCATGATCACGGGCACGCCTCTGCTCTTCACGAAGTCAATGGTGCGCTTATGCCCCGGCTGGACGATCTCGCGGTACATCTCGGCGGACATGAACGGTCTGCCTTTGAACCCCATATCCTCGTAGAACCAGACCCCGTCAGGCCAACCCTCTTCACCGAAGAGCATCTCCATCATCTCGATGACGAGCCCGGCGAACGTACTGACCATGTCCTTCACCCAGTCCGGGTCCACGGCCATGCCCATCAGCATATACTGATGCCCACACACGGGGTGCATGAGTTCGAAAACATTGGTGCCGCCCCAGCAGAAGAAGCGCTGGGCCTTGGCTGCCCGGCGTTTGGCCTCGCGATACGCCACAAAATCGGTGCGGCGGCGGTCGGGTTTCAGCAACGGCTTGATGCGCTCTTCCCACGCCGCGCGGTCCTGAACGAGAAAATCGACGTGCTCGGGCGTGGCGTCGTGATGTTTATGCCGGCGCAGCAGCGCCCCATTGCCGTCGCGCACAAGAATGGTGTCGTCGGTCTCCTCGACCACCTCGGGCTCGAAATCCAGATCCGCGGTCATATTGAACCAGCCGCCGGTTTCGATATCGAATTCGAAATGATCGGCGAGAGATTCGCCTTCTTCGAGATGGCCTTCGCGGGTCCATTTCTTCTGGGTATCGCCCCAGAAATGCTCGAACAGGCCGATGCGGTCCACCGGTTTCCGCTCGAGGATGTTGGCGATTCGTTCCGTACTTGTGAGCACCATAGGAATATCCGCCGCTCGTCCTCGAGGCCTCTTCCACAAGAAGGCCTCCCCACAATTCCCGCGTGTGATATCACAAAAGCAAGCCCAAAGCAACGAAATGCGGCATTTCAGTGCTTGGAAAAGACCGCTATAAGGTCCGGAGAAGTCTGCGCGTCGTAATCCGACCCATCGAAACCGCCATAGAAGGCCAGGGGCGCGAGGCTCGCGTCGCGGGCGGCGCTGGCCAGAGTCTCGCTGCTCCAGTGCCGCAACACGGCCGTCTCTGCCGCGGTGTCGAACCCTCCGCCGGTGCTTTCCGCGAAGAACCCCAGCGACAAGAAAGTCACGTTTCCGACAGGCACGAGGCTCTTCACCGCAACGAGACTGCCTTCAGGGAGCTCCCCCTTTTCGATACGGTGGCGGGGTTCTTGGACCTCGGGGCGGGCATAGTTGAGAATCTGGATTAGAAATTGACCGTTTCGCACGAGACTGCGGGCAATCTTGGCGAATACGGCCCGCACATCGGCTTCGGAAGTCAGCAGCGATAGCGAATTGCCCAGGCAAACAGCGAGGTCCCACGGGCCATCGGGCGGGGTGCGCATGTCGCGGACCTCATAGGTGATATGCTCATGCGGTCGGTGATGTCTCGCATAGGCGATCATCGCATCACTGACATCTGTAGCGGTAACGGCCGCGCCTTGTTCAGCGAACCAGAGGGCATGAAGGCCGGTCCCGCACGCCAAATCTAGCACGCGGCTGCCAGGTGCGCATTCGAGTGCATCCCGCAGCAGGGTACTCTCGCGGCGAAGGCGCTCGCGTGCGTTGGCAAGCACCTCATAATACTGTGCAATACGTTGAAATGAGCCCTTTTCTTGGCATGTCATAGTTCAGCGCTCCTGAACCAGGCGCGGTCTATCAGCGCTGGCCCTGTTTGTATCAGTTTGTGCTTTGAGGCATTGTCAAGTATAATCTAAGTGCTGCGAGAGTGTAAGTGCTTGTCTGTGGAGTTGTACGTAATGAAACGAGTCCTGTTTTTTGCGCTCCTGATCGGAGTATGCGCGATTATGTTTGCGGGCTGCCAGGCGGAGGAGCCGCCGCCACCACCGCCGCCACCGCCACCGCCCCCGCCGCCCCCGCCAACGCCTGAAGAGATTGAGAACGAGATTAAGGCGACGTTCGAAGGGAAGTACCAGATTCTCTACAACATTGTCAGTGGCGAAGCCGAAAGACGGCGGGCAGAAGAGCAGCAGCAGCAACAACCGATTCGCGGCTTCGGCGAAGGCGGTCTGATGGGCGGCGGAGACCGCCGCGGAAGACCCGGGCAACAGCAACAGGCGCCGCCCAGTCCTGACGACATAAAAAACAGCATCAGGGCCGACCTGCGTGAGGCCAAGGCCGCGCACCGCAATACAGATCACGGCCAAAGAGGTCTGGCCAGGGTCGGAAACTTTTTCGAACGCGAAATCATCAGGGCCTACGAGCAGGGCGAGAGAAACCGAAGAATGTACGAGGTGGTGTACATGGCCTGCGACTTGCTCGAGGTCCTCGAGCCCGATAATCCGGTGCTGGCCCGATACCGGGAACTGGCCACCCATCAACTCAACCGCCCGGAAGTCAGAGTGACGGGCAAGACAACCATGGACGGCAACACAGTGTGGTTTTTGCAGGTTACCTTGCCTGTCGAGGGCACCGTCGAGAGCGTGCGTGCTTTCGAGGGCGAGGAGTTCCACGGCCTGCGGTTTGTCCGCACTCTGGCGGGCGAACGCGGTATCGAGCTCGAGTATCTCGTGCTGAATGAGCGTTTCATCGTGCCTGCACGGTGACCGCATCGGATTTCCGCGGCACCGCACGCCTAAGAACTGTGAACGCCCTGTCGGAACACCCGTGCGGGTTGCCGAAACGTACGACCCAACACAAGCCATGGAATCCCGTGCCGGACATGTCAGCAGAGGTAGTGGCATGAAACATCAATGGATATACCTGATTGCGGCGCTGATTGCGGGGGGAGCGCTATTGTATGGTTGCGACACGGCCGATCGAGACTTGACGCCGCCGCCGCCGCCGGAGCTACCGCCGCCTACCCAGCCCTTGCCGGAGGAAATCGCCTCCGAAATCTTGGTAGGGCTCGAATCGCTCGACGGGCTAGCCAGCTTTGAAGCCGGAATCACGCTCGAGGTGCGCGAACAGCTCATCGCTCACCTGAAGACCGCAAAACGCCGCCACGGCAATACCGAATGGGGCCGCCAGGGCCTTGCCCGGGCCGCAAGACAGCTCGAGGACCGCATGGAGGCCGCCCGTGAGAATATGCACACCGACCTGGTGCTGCTGTTGTGCGATCTCATCGAAGTGCTCGATCCCGACAGCACCAAGCTGCCACGGTTTCGCGAGTGGGCGCAAATCCAGCTGCGACGTCCGCACGTCCGGATTGTCGGCTGGTTCGAGTTTGAAGAACCGGCCTACGGAGACGAAGAAATTTATGTGCTCCTCGATGTCTACGTTCCCGCGACGGGTGAGCGGATGCGGCCTCGGGTGCAAGAGGGCGAGCAATTCCTCGGCCTCAAATTTCACCGGATTATTGGAAGAAAACGCGGCATTGTGCTCGAGTATCTGCCAACAAAAGACCGGTTTGCGGTGTATGGCCCGGGCAGCCGCGCGGCCGTCAGGAATGCCGGCCCGCGTTTCTGAACCTTGCGGGGTTGCACATCAAGACACTGCCGCGGCTGTCTCCGGGCGTCCTGCGGATTGCAGCCCGACACAGCCATGGCGGATTTGCTATAGTTTGGGAATGCAGCCCCCTGTTGTGAAGATGTTGTAAGCGGCCATGAAAACAAACGACAACGAAATGCGATTCCGCTGGTTTACAGCGGGTATGATCGTTGTTCTGGGCTTCATCGCATACGCGAACACGTTCGCGGGTGAGTTTGTCTGGGACGATGCCTCGTCCATATTGCTGCACAGACATGTGCAGGATCCAAGTAAGATCGGGCAGCTCTTTCTCGAAGACCAGCATGCGTTTGGCCGTGGTCAGGGCAACTTTTACCGGCCGCTGCTTTCCGTTTCGTTCATGGCGGATTATGCATGGGCCTTCGGCGGCCAAATCGAGGACGGAGTGCCCCAGCCCGCTGTCTTTCCGTTTCATCTGACTAATACCCTTCTTCATGTCGGTGCGGCTCTGTGGCTGCTGGCACTGTTATGCCGTGTAGGTGCGCCGCGGTTTGTCTGCGCGGCCGCGCCCCTGGTGTGGGTGGTGCATCCTCTGCATACCGGGGCGATCGCGTATATCAGCGGCCGGGGCGATCCTATGGCTGCGTTCTTTGTGTTCGCTGCACTCTGGTTCGCGTTGTGGGAAGGCAGTCCGCGTCGCCGCATCAGTGGCGTGGCTTTGAGCGGTTTCTTTTTCGTGGCGGGGCTTCTAAGCAAAGAGTCCGCCCTGGTTCTGCCGTTCTTGTATGTTCCCCTGCTGCTTGGTGCACCCACGCGAGGGGGTGCACGCCCTGATCGGCGCGTCTGGGTATCCCGCCTCCCAGCACTCGGGGTCATGGCCGCCATTCTGGCGGTCTATGCAGGTCTGCGGACAACTGTCCTGCATTTCGCCAGTGATTCCGTTATGCCGTCCGCAGGTTTTGGAACCCGCCTCCTCGAAACGGGCCAAGCGTTGGCGCTCTACCTGAAACTCATGGTCGTGCCGGCGGGCCTCCACATGGAGCGTACGCTCGAGGGGGTTCCGGTGTGGGTTGGATTCGTCGGTCTTGTGTCCGCGGCAGCGATGGTCGCGCTTTGTGCTCTGGCATGGCGCCGAGGCTATTACCGCATCGCAATCGGGGGGGCATGGTTTCTCATCACGTGGTTCCCGATCTCGGGGCTCATTCCGCTCAATGCCCCGATGGCCGAGCATTGGCTCTATGTGCCATTAGCGGGCTTGGTGTGGATGACGCTCGAATGTTTGGCGCTGGTGTGGCGGCCGCAGCGCGCGCCTGTCGCCGCGTATTGCGCGGTTATACTGTGCTGTCTGGTTCTGCTTGCGATGACCGTCGACCGGAACCGCGATTGGCGCAGCAATGAAGCGCTCTACACCGCCACTCTCCAGCGGAACCCGAAGTCCATCCGAGTCCACTACAATCTGGCGGCGACGTACCAGGATCTGCTCGACAATCCGGCGGGCGCGCGCAGGCATTTTGAGCGCGTGATCGAATTGTACGAAGACAAAAAAGGGGCCGAAGGCCTGGAGCCGACCATCTTTTGGAATGACGAACTCGAAGCACACTTGTCGCTGGGGGAAATCCTGAGCGAATTGCGGCCGCATGAGGCTATGCGGCACTATGCTACCGTGTTGTCTATCACGCCCACCCCAGACACGGCGGCCATGGTGGGGATGGCAGCCTTCGGTATGGGACGGTGCAGCCTCCAGCTTGACCAACCTGCGCAGGCGAGGCGCTTTTTCGAAAAAGCAGTGGAATTTATTCCCGAATTACGGCCGGAAGTGGAAAGGATGCTGGCCCGCCCGGCGTGAGCGGTGGAAGCAATGCTTGGGCGGAGGACAAAAAATGCACTTGCACTCGGCAACGTCAAGGTTTACAATCACGGGCAAAAGTGATACAACCTTACGGGGGGGAAAGAACGTCGTGCCAAGACACGAGACTGCGGCCAATTTTGTGCAGGGCATTTTGCGGGCATGACAAGAATGCTCGTATTTCGCATTTTAAGTTTGGCGAATCGAGTGGATTGCGAGCGGACCAGGCCAGTTTAATCGGTCTCCATCTTCATGGGATCGTAAGACCTAACTTGGCAGCGAGCATGGCTTTTTGCGGAGGAGATTTGTTGACACGCAGTGTGCCTCATGCTAAACTGACGATTCAGAAGGACTGTGTGTTCCTGCGGCGGTATTTCGTCTGAAGGAGGTTTTTCCAATGGCTGATGACAAGCCGAAAAATGGCGAAGGTGTTCCCGAAGAGGAAAAGGAAGGTGTCGCTGGCGGCGGGCCATTTGAAAGCGATAGCGGATTGGGGAATCTGCCTCCGCTGAGCGATTTCGAGTCCGCGGCGGACACCTCGGATACGAACCTTCCCCCTTTGGACGATGAGAAGTCCCAGGGTGATGATGAAGAGACAGACAGTGACGCTCCGAGCGGGCTTCCACCGATCAGTGATATCCCGGTAGAGACGCCCGTGCCGTCTGGCAAACAGGAGAAGTCCCCGCCGGATTTCGAGTCCCCGAGTGCTTTCGATACGCCCACGTCAGCTTCGGACAGCGGGCTGGATACGCCACAACCCGAGACCGCATTCCAGGATCTTGCGGCAGACAGCGACTTTACGCCCGAGACGCCCGAGTTGGGGCCCGGCCCGGATTCTGACATGGAGACACCGCTGTTCGACAGCGCTTTTGGAACTCCGGAGACACCGCATGGCCCACCCGATACGAGCGCGCCTACCCAAGCCATGGAAACGCCTATGTTTGGTGCCGATACTGAAGGCGATGACATGGGGTTTGACGAGGGAGCCTTTACGCCGGGCATGGATACCGCGTTCGGTGAAGAAACACCTAGTCCCGACTTCGGCACGGAGTCCCCGGAGACCGCCGGGGTGGCCGCACCGCCCCCCCAGTTTGGTGCGGCAGAGCCTCCTCAGACGCCCCAGGCCCCTCCGAAGCCCGCCAAAGGCGGTGGGCTCAGCCTGCCTGTTGCAGTGATTCTGGCGGTGGTTGCCGGTGTGGTCGGCATTGCGGCGGGGTATTTTCTGTGGCCCACGTTGCAGCCGATTGTGGGCATAAGCACCAATCCGCTGGAGGCGGAGTTGGAAGCAGCTCAAAGCGAGCTCAATGCCTTGCGCCCCAGAGCACGGCGTCTCTCCGAAATCGAGGCCCAGCTCGAACAGATTGAAGGGATCCGAGACCCGAACGAACTGGTGGCCGAAATCACCCGTCTTACAGAGCAAAGAATGGAAATTGACCAACAGGTTGCACAAGCGGAAAGGCAGTTGGAAGACGTTCAAACGACCCTGAGCAGCGCCCAGGAACAACTGGCAACTGTCGAGGGCAACCTGAGTGATACGCTCGATGCGTATGCCGAAGCGGATGAGGACTATGAGGAACTCCTGAACCAGATCGCCATTGTGCGGGCCCGCGACACCGGGCTTCGGGCGGAGGTTGACCGGTTGGAGGAACTTGTGGGCACGCTCGAGGAATACAACACCCGGCGTGTGGCTACAATGGAGGCGTTGGAGCATGCCACCGAGCGGGTGGCTGTTTTGCTTGATGAAAGCATCGCGCTTCTACCGCCGGAGTTCGCAAGGCAACGGCGCATAGACAGATTGGCTCGGCTGCAAGAGCGTGTTCGCCAAGCCCAGTGGGTTACGCCCGGCATGCTCCAGGATTTCACAACCCTGTTTCTCGAGGAACTCGAGATCGCACGCACCCGCAGGTATTTCTTTGCGCGGCTGCCCATGGAGGATCGGTTTGGTGTTACGCATATGAAGTGGGCGGAATGCGTGATGAACGGCAATTGGAGCGTGTTCTACCGCACCCTTGACGGCGCCCATATCGGCTCGTACGAGAACGTTGCCCAAGTGGGTATTCCGGTGTTCGAATACCGCGACCTGCTGCCCAGGGAGGTACAAAAGGCCATCGAGGAGACCATTGTCGCTTCTCGCACCGAAGACTACGAAGAGCGCGTGATGATGCTGGCAGAACGACAAGCGGAACTCGAGGTCACCACGAGATTCCAACGGGTCTTTGATTCGCTGGATTAGCCAGTTTCGGCAACATGGATAGAGGCGGCTGCATCGGTTTTGGTGCGGCCGCCTTTGCTTTTCCCCGAACAAACCGGTTCGATGGCCCAGATAGCCCCCGGATTTGGGGTGCGAAGAAAGCACCCATTTTTACGGCCAAGGGCAAGATAGCATTGCACAATTCCGGGCAGGCCATGCAGATGCCGCGAATAATTTCTGCATTCGGGTGTAATCATGCTGTCAGGAATAGCAGCCGCGCATCCGCGCATGGGAGGGCATGGTGTCATGAATGACGTGCAGTTCGAGGAGCAGCAAGCGTTTCGTTGGTTCGTGTACGCTGTGGTGATCGTTGGGTTGGCGGGTACCGTGATAGGCATTGAGGCCGCATTGCATCTTACGGGCGTGGGGGCCGAAGCCGGAGCAATCTGGTGGCTCCATTTGTGGATAGTGTTCCCTCTCGCTTTCGGGTTCAACTTCTTGCACATGCGCACCCGCGTCCTTGGTGACGAACTTTATGTGCAATTCGGCTATCTGTTTCCCATTTACCGCAAGCGCATTCCCCTGAAGGACATTGTGGAAGCGCGCATTGTGGAATACCGCCCGCTGCGTGATGCCGGCGGCTGGGGCATTCGTTTCGGCCGTTTCGAGGGGGCGCCGTGCCGGTTTCTCAACTGCCGCGGCCGTCGGGGGGTGCTGGTGCAGACACAGGAACGCTCGTACATCATTGGGTCACAGATTCCCGTGCAATTGCATGCAGCACTCGAGGAAGCCCGCCGGAAGCAGGCAGGTTCCTCCACCGGGTGAAGCAGAGGGTGCGCGTTGCATCCCGTGGCCGCCGAGCCTTTTTTATGCAGAGGGCTGTTACCCTGCCATGCGTTGGTTCAGGCCGTAGACAAAGGCGAGAATTTCGGCAACCGCGCGGTACAGCTCCTCGGGAATCTCGGTATCGACATCGAGCCGTGAGAGCACCGCGACGAGATCCGCGTCTTCATGGATGTAAACGCCGTTTTCGCGCGCGGTTTCAATGATGCGTTCGGCGAGCAGTCCAGCACCCTTGGCCACGAGGCGCGGTGCTGCATGCTGTTCGGCCTCGTATCGAATCGCCGCTGCCTTGCGTCTCTTGTCCTTGCCGGGTTTCACGCTTACGCCCTCATATCGACCCGGGAATGCTGCCGCATCAATTGGCCGGTTTCGCGCAGGCGGTTGGCGTCCCACAGAGCAAACCGCACCTGAGCCCCGTGGAAGCCGGCCGCGCCCAGCGATGCCGCGAACCCGGCTTCTTCGTGTCGCAGCCGCTCGAGCCCTTCGGTGCTGGCGGCGCGAACCAGACATGAACACTGCCCCTCGACAAGCTTCAGCACAATCCAGAGATCGCCCAATTCCGAGAGGGAGATGTCGATAACTGCGGTGCAATTGCGGATATCGAACCGTTTGCCCGCTGCGCCGCGTTCGCTCATGAAATGAAGCTGCAGCCGGTGGAAGCCGGTCTCCGGCGTGGTTGGGACCTCCACGAAAAGATAGGGATGCTCAAGTCCTCTGAGATTCTGGAGGGCTGCGCCGGTGAGGCGCTCGAGCACTTCTTCGGCGGTTTCCTGAAAGGCACGAAGGCGGCCATCGCCGCGCAAGAACCGCACAAATGACTCCTCGTGCAGCAGTCGCATGATAAGACCGCGCAGGTCTCCTTCTGCGATACTGAGAATCTCGTCGAGACGGCCCGACTGCATGGCTTGGGCCAGCCGATGTTCAATCGTCTGACCGGCACGGCGCCATTGTTGCAGTAGCGCATGGATATCGCGGCCGCCGGAAAGCACAAGAACTCCCGCAAGCAGGCCGAAGCTGTCCGCCAGCCGTTGCGACAGAGCCCCGGCCTGTGCCGCGTCGTTTATCATGGCCTGCAGGTTCCGTAATGCGTCTCCGGTGCGGCCATCGGCGAGAAACAGTTCGAGCACGTTTCGCACAGCCGCCTCGTTGGCGGGCATGGCCGGATGCAGCACATGGGCCGCATTTTCCGCCGCGCCCAGAGCGGACAGGGTTTCGAGCACATGGGCAACCACTTGTGGCAGCGAGACCGCGGTGGCCGCTTGTTCAGATACCGGAACAGGTTGCGGATTGAGCCGGAGCTGGAGGCCGGCGTCCGAGCGTAGCACTTCTCCGTTGACCACTTGCCCGGGATTGAGTTGGGGAAGATCGCCGATGGGGACGCGCGTTCCCCCGATGGTGACGGACAGACTTCCCGGCTGGCCTTGGACCACTGCCTGAAACAGTTGCCCCGCCCGCAGGCCGCTGGGCGGAGCCTGGGGCGCCGTGAGCGGTACGACAACGGGCTGGATCCCGCCGGGACCGGCCATGTCATTCTCCCCGGTCTTTACGCAAATTGAGGATGAGCCGCACCTCTCCCTTGCCCAACCCGAGTTCGCGCGCGATCTCGGAGACGCTCATGCCGACGTCGCTATACTCGTAGATGCGCCTTTTCAGCGGGACGCTGCTCGAGCGGCCGTTGCCGCTCCCGTCATTCGCATCTTTGGCCGAATGATCTGCATCTCCCCCC
>SLSB01000231.1 GCA_007130675.1 Candidatus Hydrogenedentota bacterium
CGACATTCACCTTCTTCTTGGCCATGTTTCTCCCTCCTCCACAGTTGCGTGGCCGTTGTTTGCGGTAGTGCCTCCATTATAGAAACATAAGGCGCGAATGCAAGTCCCATCAGCCTGTCAAAGGTCTCCCTCCCGGAGAACCATCCTGATCCTTGGCCCTGCCTGCCGGCCAGGGCGCTGGAACGCTCCCACGTGCGGCGTTGCGGCAATCGCCGAAATGCGGCAAGATGCCGCATCTACTTGTTCCGCTCAAGCGCGTTTTCCGGCAATGTAGCCGCGGCATCTTGCCGCGCCTCTTGGCAAATACGGCGGTCTCTGCGTGCTGCAAACCAACGACCATGCCGTGCGTTGTAGATGCCTCTTTGGTTGCGGTTCCGCCGGGCTGCATTGACGATCATCGAAATGACAAGATGTGTTAATGGTAAGAGCCGTCTTTCTGGTACACTGGATTTCGTGAGGACGGCACGCGCATCGAGCTCTGGGAGCAGACAGACAGTGAGATTGTTGTGCATTTGCAGCGCCTTGGATTTGGGTTTTCGGTATGGCTGTACACCGGCGTGGTGGCAGTTCTTTAAGGGGTTGTACGAACTGGGCCACGACGTCATCGCCGTGCCGTATCAGGGCAAGGCCATCGAGACCCCGTGGTGGCGCGTCTATGCGAATCCGTGCGAACTCGAGGGCAAGCTGTATACATTCCTTAAGAACCGCGTTGGCGCGATGGCGCCATCCGCGGGCGGCGGGAGCACGGTATCGCGCACCTTGCTCGAGTCGTGGGTACAACCCCGGTGGGAAAGCCGTCTGAACGAAATTTTCGAGAAAGAAAAACACATTGGCGCGGTTATTGTTTTTACCGCCCCCCTGAACCATTTCACCGGTATTCCCGCGCGTCTCCGCGACCGTTGGCACGTGCCGGTGTTCTATTTTGACGGGGACGTGCCCGCGAGCCTTCCTGAGTTCGGCGGGTTTGCCTCAGGATTCAAGATCTATGAGGATGCCGACCTGTCCGAATACGATGGGTTCATGTGCAATTCCGTGGGCGGTGCTGAGAAACTGCTCGAGATGGGCGCGAAACGCGTCGAGACGGTCCACTGGGGGGTAGACCCGGACCTCTACGCTCCGCTTTCCCTCGAGTATGAGCGGGACGTGTTTTTCTACGGGTTCGGCGAGGAATACCGGGAATCGTGGATGGAGGCCATGCTCTTCGAGCCCAGCCGGCGCATGCCCGAGCAGACGTTCGAGCTGGGCGGCGGGGGTTTTGGCGCCAAGCTCGGCAACGCGCGGGCCGTGGGCGACGTGCCGTTCAATATCTTCCGGCAGTATTCCTGCGCGAGCCGCATCAACCTCAACATTACGCGCCAGGCGCACGCAACGGTGTTTGCGTCCTCGAGCATGCGGCCTTTCGAACTGGCCGCGATGGGCTGTTGCATTGTAAGCAACCCGTACGCGGGACTGGAAACATGGTTCGATGTTGGGACCGATATTCGTATTGTCGAGACTGCCGAGCAGGCCGTCGAGACGTATACCGCGCTTCTCGCTGACGATTCGGCGCGCAGGGCCATGGGCGAGGCGGCCCGCAAGCGGGTCCTCGAGGACCACACGCATCGCCAGCGTGCGGCGCAGATTGCGCGTTTTGTGTGCGTGCAGTGAGAGATTGGAGAAGATCTATGCGTGACCGGTTTCATGTGATTCATATGGTGTGGCTGTTCGCGCTGTGCCTCGCCGGCCTTGGGGCCATGGGCGCCGAATTCAGTCAGGTGCGGCTTCCGCTGTTTCGGGGCATTTGGTACCCCGATACAGCCGAGGCCCTCCGCAAAGCGTGTGAGCAATACATCAGCGAGGCCAGTCTGCCCATGCCGGTGCGCGGCCGCGTGGTGGCCTGCGTTGCGCCCAATGCCGGGTATGTCCATTCCGGTGGTACGGCCGCCTACGCGTTCAAGCCCCTGGGCTCGGGGCAGTATGACCGCGTTATTGTGCTGACCGCCGCGCATACGGCCCGATTCGCGGGCACCTCGATTCCATTGGTGCAGCACTATGCCACGCCGCTGGGGCTTGTGCCTCTCGATATCTCGGCATGCAGGCGGGTGGCGTGGTCATCGCTGATCGAACCCCGCGGGGTGTCATACCATGATACTGGACGGGGCGCTTCCAGACGATTAAACGTGCACGAATTCGAGCACGGCATCGAAGTGTTGTTGCCGTTTCTGCAAGTGCAACTCGGCACGTTCGAGCTCGTGCCACTCGTTGTAGGCGATCTGATGGACGCCAACGGCCGCATTCGCAGCAGTGCGGTGAGGTCCATCGCCGGGGTCTTAAACCGCGTGGTGGACGAGCGCACCCTCATCGTCGTGAGCTCGAATTTTACCCATTACGGGCAGCAATACGGATATACGCCGTTCCGGGAGAACGAAGCAGAGGGTATCGAGTGGCTGGACAAGCAAGCCATGCATTATGTCCTGAACCGGGATCTCAACGGTTTCCTGGACTACCTCGAAAACACGCGAAACACCATTGACGGCGCGGCGCCGCTTGCCATACTCATAGCCATGCTTCCAGCACGCGTCGAAGGCTACCTGCTGAACTACACGTCAGGCGCACGAAATATGACCGAAGGCGGATCGTCGGTCAGTTATGCGGCACTCGTTTTCTCGGACCCCGCCGCGCCGCCGAATGAATCCAGGCAGCCAAGTCAGGCGACGCCTTGGGAGCCCGCGGATACCTCGGACATCTCGCTGGATGGCATGACTGGACCTATCACCGGAGACGATACTGCCGGTCGGTTGCCGCAAGATGCTGACGATGAATCTGCCGACGCCCCGGAAGAATAGAGCAGCCCATCCGTGCGCAGGGGTCAGTGGCATTCTGCGA
>SLSB01000641.1 GCA_007130675.1 Candidatus Hydrogenedentota bacterium
CCGAGGAGCCGTTGACCGTCAAGCGAAACCCCGGCACGTGGACCACGTTCCGGTGTGCGTGCGGCCAGACCGCGAACCTTGCGCCTAATCTGGCCGCCAGCACTGTCCGATGCCGGAAGTGCAAACGCACGATCCACATACAGGATGCCGCGTAATTGAACGCAGCGGGGCACGTGCAAGGCCGCTGGACCGTCTTGCGGTTTGTGCCAACATGCCGCACTAGATTTTTGTGCAAGATTCTGCATAATTGACGCCACTCGAAGAACACGTTGGTGCAACACGGAGAGATACGATGCCTCACGACGTAAGCCGCCGCAGCTTTCTACAGAACAGTTCACTGACCGGGGTGGGACTGGGCATCCTGTCGCCGTTCAGCGATTCACGCAAGACCTACCAGAAGGGGGCCAGCCCCTGGCCGATTGCGCTCAACACGAGCACTATCCGCCCCGCTCCGCTCGAGACGAAGATCGAGGCGGCGGTTGCCGCGGGCTATGATGGTATCGAGTTGTGGATAGACGATCTCGAGAACTACGAAAACGAGGGAGGCAACCTCGAGGCTCTCGGCAAGCGCATTCGAGATCGCGGGCTATTCGTGCCCAATGTCATCGGATTGTGGGGCTCAATCCCCGCCGATCCCGCGCAATGGGAGGCGTCGCTCGGGCCGACGCGCAACCGCATGCGCATCATGGCTGCCGTGGGCTCGCAACCCGCGGCGTGCATCCCGCCCGGCCGGCCCGCCGACATTGACCGCAAATGGTGCGCCGACCGCTACCGCGATCTGGTTCACATTGGCCGCGACGAATACGGCATCTCGGTCGCGTTCGAGTTTATCGGGTTCATCGAAAGCATCCACCGGTTTGGTGATGCCGCCGGCATCGCCATCGACGCCAACATTCCCGAGGCCTGCCTGGTCATGGACACGTTCCACATGTACCGCGGCGGGTCGGGATTCGACGGGCTTCGCCACATACAGGGCGATTTTATCGCGGTCTTTCACCTCAACGATGTGCCCGCCGAGCCGCCCCGTGAGGAAATGGCCGATAGACACCGCGTCTTCCCCGGCGACGGCGTTCTGCCGCTCGCCAGTGTATTCCAGCAGCTCAAAAAGATCGGCTACGCCGGGGCGCTCTCGCTCGAATTGTTCAACGAAGAACACTACCAACAGGACCCCATGGAGGTTGCCGAGACCGGGCTGGCCAAAACACTCGAGGCCATCCAAGCCTCCGGCGTCTGAGCCCTGCGCGTTACAGATGAACGACCGTTTCCCCGATATGCGCGCGAGCGCGCGCAGATGTGCTGATCGTCTCAGAAAGATGGTATAATCTAGACAGTCTAGACAGCACGGACGGAGGAGGGTCCCCCATGAGCAGGACATGGCAGTTGCAGGAAGCTAAGAATAAACTCAGCGAGGTTATCACCTGTGCGCAAGAGGAAGGTCCCCAGCGCATTACGCGGCGCGGGGAGAATGCGGCAGTTGTAATCTCAGCGGAAGACTACGAACGAATGACGCAACCCGAGGAAAGTCTTGTCGAGTTCATTCGCAAGTCTCCTCTTCGCGGATTGGCCATCGAGCGTTCCAAAGATCTACCCAGAAAGGTGAAACTGTGAGGTACCTCTTGGACACGTGTGTCATTTCGGAGTTGGCCAAGCAAATGCCCGCGAAAGACGTCATTGACTGGGTTGCCTCTAATGAAGAGAGCGATATGGCACTCAGTGTTCTCACCATTGGGGAGATTCAAAGGGGTATTGCCAGACTTAAGGATGGCAGACGCCGCAACACGTTGCAGCGCTGGCTGGACAACGATCTTCTCCGCCGGTTTTCTGACAGGCTTCTACCTGTCAGCGATCAAGTAGCCAGGACATGGGGCTTTGTTCAGGCAAGGGCGGAGTCGGCTGGCCGCCCCCTTCCCTCAATTGATGGACTCATCGGTGCTACCGCTATTGCGCACGATCTTACGGTTGTCACTCGCAACGAAAAGGATATCGGCCCCACAGGGGCGCGCTTGCTGAATCCTTGGACGCGGTAGGCCAGTACCTCAGATACGAGAACCGTCCTCATTTACGCGCACATATTCGCATGCGGCCTTATGAGTGCCGCGCCGATACCGCCCAGGACGGCCACGCCCGCGGCCAGCAGCAATGAAGACGCCAACGAGCCGGAGGCATCTGCCAACGCTCCGGCCACGCTGGGTCCCGCCGCTTGGCCGATCCCGAAGAACAGCGTGATAAACCCGAGCGCGGCCGACGCCATGCGCGAGCCGAGCATGTCGCCGCAGGTGGCGGCCATGATTGCGGGGATGCTCCACGCCGTCAAGCCGAACAGGATCGCGGACAGAGTGAATCCGAACGGATTCGGGGCGAGTGCAAACAGCCCGAACGCAGCGGCTTGGATGGCGTAAACAATGACCAGCGCCCACTTGCGCCCGATGACGTCCGAGACCGTGCCCCAAATCAGGCCGCACAGAACGCTGCACCAGCCCATGACCATGAACAGGCGGCCCGCCTCGGCCGGGGTGTACCCTCCTTCGGCTATCAAGTATTTCACGAAGAAGGTCATGTAGATGATGTACGAGAAGCCGAAGGCGACGTAGACCAGTCCGAGATGCCAGACCGCCCCGGACCGGTACACGCTGGCCCACCTCAGCGGCGTGGCCCGCAGCTCGACCGGTGGGTCGCTCGGGTTGAGGCCGATGGGTTGCGCGCCCACGTCTTCGGGGTGGTTGCGCAATATCAGCAGACTTGCCGCGCCGAGCGCAACGGTAATAGCGCCGAGGATGCCCCAGCACCAGCGCCATCCCGAGTCGCCGAAGAAGACAAGCAGCCTGGGCACGGTGGGGCCGAGGAAAATCAGGGCCAAAGAAG
>SLSB01000117.1 GCA_007130675.1 Candidatus Hydrogenedentota bacterium
AGCCGAAACTTTACGGGATAAGGCCATCACCACACCAGCCAGCATGATCCCAAACCTGACGCCCGCAATCAAGCGCTTGAGAGGATGTATCTGTTGAAGTAGTGCTGCGGTGCTGCGTGACAAGAGCAGGATCGAAGCCGTGCTTTGCAGGTTTGAGTTGTCCTGCGATATGCTCTAGCGGCGTTGTCCCCACACGACAATGACTCATGGAGAACCCACTGCAAGGAGAGAGTGATGATAAAGCAATTGCTGGGATGCGCGATTCTGACCATCGGGCTCACGGCGTATGCGGTCAACATATCGCTTACCGCCGAGCCGTACCTTGAGGGAGGCCTCTTCACCAATCCGGTGCTGCCCGTACAGGGCCGGACGGCGACGATCACCGTGCGGGCGCAATGCGACGGGCGGCTACCATCCAAGATTCCCGCGCGCTTGACCATCACGGATTCGCAAGAGCTAGTGGTCGCCGATGAGATCATCTCGCTCGACCGCCAAGGGGCCATAGCCGAGGGAACATTTCCGTTTGCCTCAGACCGAACCGGGATATTTCGTGTTCGCGTCGAGGTCAATCCCGACCGGCGGATTGAAGAATCGGACTATTCGGACAATGCGGCCGAGATCCTGCTCCCGTTTATCGTCAGGGGCCGCAACTACAGACTGCATTTTCCCTGGTACCGGGAGACGCCGTTCGCACGATGGACCACGGTGGTAACCTCGACCGCGAGAGGCGAAGAGAACTTCACCCGTCTCGAAGAACGCGGCGTCATCCCCCTGCATTGGGAGTACGGAGGAATGAGTTGGAGCTATTACGACAGAGAAAAGGCGCAGACTCATCCGGAGGAGGTGCTGGCAGAGATCGAGGAAACTTTCTACAACCGGTATGCCCGGGATGACAGCAGTGTCCGTGGATTCGGCATTGACGAGGTGGGCGGATATCCGGGGTCGTTCAGACTCGACGCGTCGATCGCGTCCATGCGCGCGCTTGTGGACGCCAAGCGCGAACATCCGCGCCGCTTCTTTGCCGTGTGGAACGGTGGCGGGCCGCGTCCCGAGCTTGCCGGACTCGTTCGGCAGGGGGCCGATCTCTTCCTGCTCGAGACTTACTTGTGGCGGGCCATTCCCGACGAATTGGGCACCGAAGACATCTACGCAGCCATCGAGGCGCGCGTATCTCCGTATATCCGCAACACGGACATGTTCCAGCCGGCCTACGGCAACAGTTGCTACACGTTGATTGCTCTGGATACGTCCGAGCGCCCCGACCGGACCACCCTGGGCGAGCAGGAGGAGGTGGTGCGCTTTATCCGCCAGCGGTTCCCCGAGATGCGCGGCATTGCTTGGTATAACGGCGGTTATGGCAGCCGGCACTACGGTCTCGAGCGTTCCGAGGAGATGGACCGGCATCACGATGCCGTGATGCGCAATGCCGATCGCCTGTGTTTCGAGTACTGGATAAAGCCGTGCCTTACGTTTCTTCCGCACAGCATCTGGCTCGAACAAGACGAGACCGGCACGCCTACCGTGACTGCGGCGCTGAGCAACATCGGAGCGGTTGATTCAGGACCGGTCAGCATCGAACTGCTGCTTGACGGCGAGGTCGTGGCCGCACACAACGTGGATGCGGTGCCTGCCGGGGCAAACCGCAATCAAAACCGTGTGTTCTTCACCGAAGCACTGCGCTTCGAGCCGGGTCATCGCATTGTTGAAGCGCGCCTCGCTTCGGCTCCAGGCGCCACGGTGCTCGAGGGCAGAATCTCACTGGAACGCTTTATCGAATAGCGCACACAGATAGCCTTGATCAGCTCGCCGCCTCGAGCAACTGCCCGAGCTTGTCGTTTACCTCGGCCTCGTCATATTCGCCCAGGTAGTGCACCACGCCATCTCGGCCAATCAACGCGAGCCAGGGGGTTCGTTCCGCCTTGTACGAGCCGAACGTAGTCCCGCCTTCGCGGTCGATGCCAACGGGATACGTCAGTTCGTGCGTCTCGGCCCACGCGCGAACCTCGTTTGCGTCCGCCTCTTGCTGGCTATTCGGCTGCGATACAATGGCCACGCTCTCGAAGTCTCTGCCGCCATGCGCTTGGCGGAAGGCCTCGAGCCTTTTGGCAACCTCGCCGCTTCGCGCGCTCTCCGGGCTGACAAAAGCGACGGCAACCACCTTGCCCTCGAGCGCGCTCACCGAAGCGGACCGATCCCCCGTCCAGGTCGCCGCCCATTCGGGCGCGGGCCGGCCGAGCACCTCGAGCTGGCCGAGCATGGCTTCCGTGAAGGCCGCCACCTGCGGCTCTTCCGTTGTCTCTGCAAGCTCGGTGAGGATGGTCCGGGCCAGGTCATAATCTCCGTCGTCAATGTGCGCGAGCGCGCCAAACACCTTCCCCTGCAAGATCAGGTACTCGGCACGGCCGGTTTCCGCATGATCTGGGTGTGCGTCCAGAAACCCCTCGAGCCTTTCGACGCCTTTTGCATAGGCGCCATCGATGAGGTATGCAAGCCCGAGCGCAAACGTGAACTCGGCCCTGAGCTCCTGCGGGGTATCGGCATCGACCTCGGCCTCCGACCTCTCGAGCAGCTCAACCGTCTCGCCGGCGCGCCCAATCTCATTGTACACCTGTGCCAACTCGAGCACTTTTTCAATATCGCCCGGAGCTTCGCGCACCTCTTCCTCGAGCGCGGCAATCTCTTCCACACGGGTAGTGGCGGCGCGAAGCAGTTCGATAAGGCCCTCGGCGCTGGCAAACCCTTCCTGGCGGTACACCGGCGAACCGTCCGGGGTGAGCACGAACAGCGTCGGCAACGCTTGCACGCCGTACTGACGGGCAATGTCGGGATTTGCGTCGGAAT
>SLSB01000669.1 GCA_007130675.1 Candidatus Hydrogenedentota bacterium
GATGGACACCTATGCCCAGCGGTTGGGCTCGTTTGACGAACACCAGGAACAGCATCTGCTGGAATTGCGCGAAGAGTGGAGCGACCTGCTTGCCGCGGCCTCTGACGATTGACCGGCGGGCTAGTCTCCTCCGTGCCCGCGGCACTTTGAACGTACAATATCGAGACCTTTCCAACGCAGGGGCGCAGTCCCCCCGGATTGAAGATTCTCGCGCGAAGCCGCTAAGGCGCGAAGAAGGAAAGACTGCCTAATCTCTTGGCGCCTTTGCGCGCGACACAGATATTGACCAGAAGACAAGCAGGTCCAACACGCCCATCACGTTATCGTCCGGTTCCCAGAAGCGCCTGCCTGTGTCGGCAAGACTCACCCGATGGGCGAAAGGGCAGACACCGCGTTTTGGTTCGTGCCACCGCGCTAGACACCCGCCAGTTCCCATGAACTTGCCTCTCTTGTGTTCCCCGTCGCTTTCGAGGTTTGCATGGTGGCTGCGAGCGTCTTATACTTTGTAAAGTGTCTTTCTGAACAGCCATGGAGAAATTCGTATGCAACGCAGGACTTCACGCCGCACTTTTCTGAAACGATCGGGTCTGGCCATGGCCGGAGCGCTGATCCTGCCCCGTCTCAGTCGTGGACAGTCCGCCAATGGAAAACTCCAGTTGGCGGCAATCGGAGTGGGAGGGAAGGGCCGTAGCAATCTGTCCGCATTCGCATCAAGCGGCAAGGTGGATGTGGTCGCCCTGTGCGATACAGACGAAAAATGGCTGAAGCCCGCGGCGGAAGGATTTTCGGACGCGCGCACGTATTTCGATTGGCGCGCATTGCTCGATAAGGAAGCCGAAAATATCGACGCGGTATGCGTGAGCACACCCGACCATATGCACGCGCCGATCGCTTACTCCGCGATCATGATGGGCAAACACTGCTTCTGTGAAAAGCCCCTCACACAAGGGATCTTTGAAGCGCGCCAATTGCGCCTTGCCGCCGAACAGACCGGCGTGGTCACCCAAATGGGCAATCAGATTCACTCGCACGCCTCGTACCGCAACGCAATGAAGATACTGCAGGATGGCACGCTTGGCAAGGTGAAGGAATGGCACTCCTGGATCACAAGGAGCTATGGCGGGGAAGGCATGGCCCGGCCTGCCGGTGAAGATCCCATCCCCGAGGGTCTCCACTGGGACCTCTGGCTCGGCGTCGCTCCGGAACGGCCCTACAAAGAGGGGCTGTACCATCCAGAGAAGTGGCGAAGCTGGCAGGATTTCGGGACGGGCTCACTCGGCGATTTCGGCTGTCACATATTCGATCCCGTGTTTACGGGGGTGGGCATCGGCGCGCCGTTGCGCGTGTCCGCCGAAGTGCCCGAACACGACGAAGAAGTCTGGCCCCACTGGGAAATTGTCCACTATGAATTTCCCGGCACGCCGCTGACAGCAGACGACACCATTCGTGCCACGTGGTACGACGGCGGCAAACGTCCGGGACCCGAAGCCATGGGGCTTCCCGCAGGTACTGGATTGCCTGGCTCGGGCTCGGCCGTTATCGGCGAAGAGGGCGCTATGATCCTGCCCCATTACAACCAGCCAATCCTTGTGTTTCCGGACGGCGATCCTGAGGATTTCAAGCAGCCCGAGCTGCCGAGCCTCAATCATTACCACCAGTGGGTCAACGCCTGCCTGGGTACGGACACAGTGACCACCCCCTTCTCGTATGCGGGGCCGTTGACCGAAGCGGTGCTGCTGGGCAACTTGGCCAACCGCTGCCCCGGCCATACCCTCGAGTGGGATCCCGTGAATCTGCGCGTTACCAATCTGTCCGAGGCCAATGCGCTGCTGCGAGGACCCTATCGCGACGGATGGGGCGTTGAAGGTTTGTCGTAAGGCGGGATCGGTGGTAGCGCAGCCGTCTTGCCTGCAAGTTATTGCCGGTTGAACAGGTCAAAATGCAGGCGTCTCGCCTGTGCTACCGGGAGGATGCGTCATGCTCTACACATTCGCGAAACTCGATGATGCCCAACTGAGTGCGGTCCAACAATTCGAACAAGACGAGGGCCTCAAAGTGCTCGCACTCACCAGCGTCGAGACGAATCCCGACATGATTGACGCAAATAAGCTGGTCAAACTCCAGGAACTCGAGAAGAAGCTCGGCGTGTGCCTGATCGCGGTGCGTTAACCCGCCCTTCGTCGAGCGAACCGAGCACCTCGTCGTGTTTGGCCATGACGCCACACCACGGAGGGCATTTCGTCCTCTTGGTCCCTTCGCGCCCTTTGCTTCTTGAGGAATCGCCTGTTTCCCATAGGACTTGTTCACGTGTAAGATACTGCAAACTGGGGACAACTCTTGTTTGCCGTAGTCAATCTCATCATCGCCATTATCTTCATGAGCCTGCTGGCGGTGACGTTCCGGCTGGGGATGTCGCGCGGCGCGGATTCACTCGGGATGAACGCTGCGTTTCGCGCCACGGGCGGCATCGTGATGCTTGCGGTGGCCTTACTGACCCTTCGCCACCGTGGTTTTGGCGAACTCTGGGCGCAATCGGGCCACCTCGGGCTTGTGGCGGCGCTTTTCTTCTGGCTAGCCGGCATGTCAGCCCTGAAATCCGTACAACTGGGACATTTGGGCATCACGTGGACCGTTGTGCGCTGTTCGATGGTCATTCCCACGCTCGCTTCGCTGCTGGTATGGCGCGAAGTGCCGCTGTGGCCGGTATCGGGCCTTCTGCTCATGCGCATCGGCGGCATTGCGGTCGTCACCGGTGCGGTGATTTGCCTGGGCATCGAGCGCTCGCGCATCAACCACGCTCCGCAACTCCACGCCACCGCAAGACCAATCCGCCCGGC
>SLSB01000214.1 GCA_007130675.1 Candidatus Hydrogenedentota bacterium
GTGTCTCTGCGCGGACCGGCGCAGGTATGAATGAGCTGCTTCACGTGATCGATGCAAAACTGAGCCCTCAACTGAGCCGTGTGCAGTTGCGCATTCCCCAGCATAAGGGAGAAATCGTGGCCCGCATACACGACTCCGGAAACGTCCTGCGCCAGGACTACGAGGACAATACCGTCGTGCTCGAGGCCGAAATCGACCCGGTGCTGCGCCGCCAGGTAGCCGAGTACATCGTATGACCCCAAAACAAACGTCAGCCTCATCTCCCCGCGTCCGCGTCGCGGCAATTCTCCGCCAGAAAGACACGCTTCTCATGGTTCAGCACAAAAAAGACGCCCACACCTATTGGCTGCTTCCTGGCGGCGGGGTGGATTTCGGTGAATCGCTTGCCGAAGCACTCGAGCGTGAGGTGCGCGAGGAAACCGGGCTCGAGGCCGCCATCGGGGATATCGCCTTCGTGCACGACAGCCTCCCGCCGGACAAGCACCGCCATATCGTAAACATTTACTTTTGGGGCGAAATCCGCGGCGGCACTCTGAGACTGGGCGGCGATCGCAGGTTGACAGACGTCCGGTTCGTGCCTGTCAGCGAACTGAACACCCTTGTGATGGTCCCCGACATCCGTGAACCGCTGATCCGCCTCCTGCAAACACCCGAGTCCTCGGGCCCTGTCTATCTTGGCAACCTCTGGCAGGAGTTGTCATGATGCGGACGCCCGGCCTGTCCGGGGCGCTTCCTGTTCTGCAAGCCGTGGCCTTCCCACCGTTTTCATTTACTTTGGGGGACAAACGCAGTATATTATGATTTGGGAAGGCAACAACTAAAGCGGAGGAGAGACTTATGCAAGGCCAACCTGATTTTCCCGAAGGCATGGAGATGCTGATGGGCACTGCCACCCTGTTCATGATTCTGGGCATGTTGGCAGTCTCGATCGCCATTGCGGTGGTCGTGATTCTGATCATCCAGAGCTTCTACAAGCGCATTCCGCCCGAACATCGCCAGATGGAACCGGGGATGGTGTGGCTGCTTCTGATCCCGTGCTTCAATCTGGTGTGGAACTTCTTTGTGTTCCCGAAACTGTCGGACTCGTTCAAGAGCTATTTCCACAGTCAGGGAATCACCGATGTGGGCGATTGTGTCCGCGGCTTGGCCATGGCGTATTGCATCACGGCGGTCTTGTGCGTGATTCCGTGCGTCAACTACATAGCGGGACCCGTATCCCTTGTCTTGCTGATCATAACGCTGGTGAAGTTCAACGATCTGAAGAATCGCATTCCTGCCGCGCAATAGACTGCGGAGATACCCCCCGGCAACGGTATTCGCGTAGCGCGATGCCGTTGCGCGGGGCCGTGTAAACGGAGAGAGCGGGTACGGCCGCCATTACGTGAATAATGCGCCCTGCCGGAGACAGTATGACCACTGCCCCGATGCCTGTTACACAACCGCGCCGGACGCGCTGGTTACTCAGCGCTGTGGGCGGAAGCTTTCTGTTTTTGACGCTTCTGCTGGCGCCGCGGGGACTTCCCTTTGTGCCCGTTTGCTGGTTTCACTCGATGACCGAGCTACCGTGCCCCGGCTGTGGCCTGACGCGGTCGGTGTTCGCTATCGGCAGCGGCGAATTGGTCGCGGCCTGGCACTTTAACCCGTTCGGCTACTTGGTGTATGGCGTGCTGTTCGTGCTGCTGCTGTTACCGTTGCTGGGCCGTGTGGCGCCTAGGGTTACCGCGTTTATCGAGAGTTCCTGGTTTATCAATTCATTCGTCGGGCTCAGCGTTGGGGCACTTATGGTCTACGGCCTGGTGCGTCTGGCGGTCCAGTGGGGGTGACCCTCCGTGGCCGGGCGGGAATCCACAGTTCGCGCAAGACCATGCAGGCCGCGTGTGAGGACCGATCTATGAAACCCCGGGCGATTTTTTGCATCGGATGCCTGTTTGCTGCCACGGCGGGGTGGACCGCGGCCCCGACCTTTCAGGAACTGATGGCCCCCTCGATGTTTCCCGACCCGCAGCGGGGAATGGAGGTGCTCTCGAGCACCACGCGGGACTGCGGGGATGTCGAGGTGGTCACTACCGGGGCGCAGTTCGTGATTCGTGCCGATTCGGGGGAGATCGTGTGCAGACAGCGCATCGGTCACGAACGCGAGGTGGCCGTGATGCGCCTGGGCAGTGCTCTTGAAGGCCTGCGGATCACCCATTCGGGCCCCGGCTTCGCGCGGATTGCGGTGCAGACGCCTGAGATGGTCATTCGCATCAACGGCGACTCGCTTCTGATGCTTCACACGCAAAATCCACACACAGTTTCCGTCGAACGAAGGATCGAGGCGGGTTGGCATGCTTCTTTCAAAAACAACCACCTGATTGCCGATGAATGGGGCGCGTTTGGCCTCTATTGTTCGGAGACGGATCTCGAGGATGCGTTCGACCCCTACCTGCCGACGGTGGCTTCGTATCCGCTGCCCGCGGATGCCGTGCTGTGGCTGGGTGTCTGCCCGCCGAAACCGTATCCATGGGAGCAGTCGTTCGAGGATCGGGTGGTCTGGCACTGGTCGCGCCAGACGGGTTACCCGAGCGACGAACAGCTCCGCGCGTGGAGCGAATACGGCAATATCGTGTTGCTGCAATCGGAAGTCATGCTCTGGAAAGACTGGAACCTCGATTTTGAGCCGCGCGATGGTCTCGATGCGTTCGCGCGGGTGCGCGAGACCGTCCACGAGCAGGGTATGCGGTTTATTGTCTACACGAGTCCCTATTATTTCCTGAGAGGCACCCCGGTCGAGTCGGCGGCGTTCAACTCGTTCGAAGGCTTCACGGGCTGGCCGCCTGGCTGGCCTACGGGCGAGA
>SLSB01000253.1 GCA_007130675.1 Candidatus Hydrogenedentota bacterium
CAAGAGATCATGCAGCCGCGCTACGAGATTCACGGCTACGAAATGAGCGACCTCGTGCGCGATCCGGTTCCGGACGAGCCCGTGCCGCTGCCGGTGCCTGCCGGATGGACGGCGGGACAGCAACGCGCCGCCGAAGTGCTGTTGGCCTCGGCCCCCGAGCCGCCCATGCCACCGATCAGAATAAACACCTTCATGGCCAAGCGCCAAGCAGCCGACCGGGCGCTCAACGAACGCATGCAGCGTGACCTCGAGCGTGTAAAGCGGGCCATTGCCGAGTATCTCCGCTCATATCACTGGAACGTGCCGGATAACCTGATTCGGATCATGCTTCGCACACGCAGACTGCGCGACAACGAGGTCCGCGACCCCTGGGGCAACACCTACCGCTTCGAGTTCGACCGCAGGTCGCGCCGCGGACTGAGCTTCACCATGATCTCGAACGGCCCCGACGGTCTCCCCGGCACAGAGGACGATATCCGGATGGAATCCTGGGCCGAAGGGCGCCACGGCCGGCTTGAGGACATCCTGTTCAACCGCGGTATGTTCGAGGGCGGCGTAATTGGATTGCGGCAAAGAGGCATTGGTGCCGACGCCATGCCCATGATGGCCCCGCCGCCTGCGCCTGCTGCTTGGGCGGATCTTGAGGTGGGCGTTGCTGCTGTAGAGGGTCCCGCGCCGCCCCGGTTGCGCGAGTATTTTCCCGAGACGCTGCTGTTCGAGCCGGCGCTGATTACCGACGCGCAGGGCAAAGCCGTGCTCGATGTTGATCTCGCCGACAGCATCACCACGTGGCGCATGACCGCCATGGCGTCGTCGAAGACGGGCGCGCTCGGCAGCCAGGAGAGTGGTATTCGGGTGTTTCAGGACTTCTTCGTGGACCTCGACCTGCCAGTATCATTGACGCAGAATGACCGGGTTTCGATTCCGGTGGTGCTCTACAACTACCTCGATACCGAGCAGGATGTGCGGCTCGAATTTGAAGAAGAGGCGTGGTTCAACCTCGAGGGCAGCGCCAGGCAAACCATTACGCTGCAACCCGGGCAGGTCACCTCGATGTATTTCCCCATCGAAGTGGTCGAGTTGGGCAACCACCGGCTGACCGTCTGGGCCTACGGCTCGGAGATGAGCGACGCCATCCGCCGCGAAATCGAGGTGCGGCCGGACGGTGAAGAACAGGAGGTCACGTTCAGCGACCGGCTTTCGGACGCGGTCGAGCATACCATCGATATTCCCGGCCACGCCATCGAGGGCGCGAGCAAGATCCTCGTGCGCATCTACCCGGGCGTGTACAGCCAGATCGTGGACGGCCTTGACAGCATGCTGCGGATGCCCTTCGGATGTTTTGAGCAGACCAGTTCGGTGTCGCATCCCAATGTGCTGATCGTCCAATATATGAGAGAGACGAACCAGATTAACCCCGAGCTTCAGATGAAAGCCGAGGGGTTCATCAACGCCGGATATCAGCGGCTGTTGGCTTATGAAGTCCGCGGCGGCGGGTTTTCTTGGTTCGGCAACGTGCCGGCGAACCAGGTCCTGACCGCGTATGGATTGAAGCAGTTCCACGACATGGCGCAGGTGCATGAGGTGGACCCGGCAATCCTCGAGCGCACGCGCGCCTGGCTGTTGTCGAAACGGCAGCCCGACGGCACGTGGAAACCCGATGCGCAGTATCTCCACGCGGAATCGTGGAGCGGTATCCAGAACAGTAACCTGCTGGTGACCGCGTACATCGCCGAGGCTATCCTCAGCACCGGCGGCCGAAGCGCGGATCTCGAGGGGGCCATGGCATATATCCGCCAACATTGGGAAAGTGCCGAAGAGGCCTATACCCTTGCGCTCGTTGCCAATGCGCTGGTCGCATGGAACCCGAAAGACGCCTGGACTCAACGCGTCCTCGATAAACTCCACGAAATGCGCGTCGAAGAGGAGGGCACGGTCCATTGGAAGGCCGGTTCGGGCACGGTGACGTTCTCACGGGGTGGCGCGGCCGATGTCGAAACCACCGCCCTGGCCACCATCGCGTTTCTGAACGCGAACCGGTATTCTCAGACCACCGGTAAGGCGCTCACGTATCTTATCCAGCAAAAGCGCCCTCAAGGGCATTGGGGCGGCACGCAGGCGACGATCCTCTCGCTCAAGGCGCTCATGCTGTCGCTGGGCAGCCGCACCGAGCGGGTCGACGCCACCATTGCCATCGCCCTGAACGGCGAGCAGGTGTCGGAACTCGTGATTACCCCCGAGGACAGCGATGTCATGCGGTTGATCGACCTGGGTGATCAGACCCGGCCGGGGCGGAATACCATGACGCTTGACTTCGACGGCGAAGGCTCGATGTTGTACCAGGTCGTTGGGCGGTTCTATACCCCGTGGACGACGGTTGAGCCCGAGCAGGAGCCCATGAGCATCGACGTGGTGTACGACAAGACCGAACTCACGGTTAACGACATGGTCACGGCTCAGGTGACCGTCACCAACCACCTGCCGGCCGCCGCGCAGATGGTGATCGTCGACCTGGGCGTTCCTCCGGGCTTCGATGTGCAGGCTGCGGACCTCGAGCAGCTCGTCGTAGACAGGACCATCGAGAAGTACGAATTGACCGGCCGCCAGATCATCGTCTATTTCGAGGAGATCGCTGGCAACGGGGTCATCGAGTTCGTCTACGAATTGCGTGCGAGGTTTCCGCTGCGCGCCCAGAGTCCGAGTTCGCGCGTCTATCAGTACTACAACCCCGAGATCGAGGGCACGGCTTCGCCCCAGGCGCTGCTCGTCGAATAGGCTCGGCCCAGCAGGAATGGACGGTATGGACGAGATGGACACCTGTCCGA
>SLSB01000027.1 GCA_007130675.1 Candidatus Hydrogenedentota bacterium
CAGGTACGACTGCCAGCCCAATTGCACGGTCAGGGCGGCCAGGATAAGCCCCACGCCCGCCTTGGGCATGTAGCGCACCCACTCCGGTCCTTTGGGCAGGCACGGCGTGATGCGCAGCAGCACCATCGCTCCCGCCCCGGCAAGCAGGATCATGCCATGCAGCGTGCTCATGATCGACCACGGGGTCTTGTACCAGATGGACGAGTACACGATCAGGGTCGTCACGGTATACACCGCCACAAACCGCAAGAAATGAACATTGCCGGGTTTATTGTCGCGATCGTGACGAAGCATCGCGCTGATGGTACCCACGAGGGCCAGGCCCACGATCAGGCCTTCGCTCCATGTGGGTCCCGCGGCCCGGCGCGGATAGACCAGGAGTTGCAGGTAGAACCACGGAGGGTGGTGATGAATGCCTGCTTCGACCGCACGCTGGACGTAGACAATGTACGACAACACCGAATCGATAATGCCCCGCGGGTTGGTGAAGAACGACGAAAACATCAGCATCGATACGAAGAGGCCCGACACGATAAACGCCACGATGTGCCGCCCCAGATGCCATCGAAGGTCCTCGGATTCGCCCCGCCGGAAAACGCGGTTGAGGGGGTGCTCCTCGTCGTGGATGCGCGCCCAAAGCGGGGTGAGCAGGAAGGCCACCCCGACGCCGAAGTACGAGATCACGCAGGTTTCTTTGCTCGAATGCATCATCCCGAGAGACGCGCCGCACAATACCGCCCAGAAGACGCTGCGGCGCCGCGTATACCGCCACCCCGCCACGAACGTCGCGAACGCAAAAAAGACCAGCAGCGATTCCTGAATGTAGTACCGGCTATAAAACACCATGCCGGGCGAAATGGCCGTAAGCAGACCCGCCATAAGCGTTGCGCGCCGCCCGAGCCCGTCGCGCACCCACCACAGGCCCAGCACCGTCGCCAGACCAAAGACAACCGGAACGATCCGGTAATGGAACTTGGTGGATTCGGTGAATTGCTCGACGCCGCTGAGCCAGAACACGGGGACCGTCAGAAAATACAGGGTCGGACCGTGGTACTCCTCAGGATCATAAGCGTATTCGCCTCGTTCGTAGAGTTCTTCGCCGGCCTTGAACGCCTGGACCGCCTCGTCGGCGTGAAAGGTGCGCTCTTCGAGTCGGGGGAGACGGTAGGCAAACGCCACCGCCATCACCAGGAAAAACCCGGCGACGAACCACCACGTCAGGCGTTTCTGCTCGATGTGCTCCGAGAGTTCCATATGCTTGTTACCCTGCGCCTGGGCCGCTCCGGCCAGACCTCGGTCTGCCGCGGGCATGTGCATTCACGATGCTGAACGGCTCGACCAAGGCGCCTCCCCCGGAAAAAAGCCCCGCCGTCACACCCACAAGCGGCGACGGCGGGGCAATCATATCGGTGAAACGAACGCGCGGCCGCTACTCCGCCGGAATGCCCCACACTTCCACTTCGATGTAATGGTTGCGCTCGTTTTCCGTATTGCCGTTGCTGAAAAGGCGCACATAACGGGCTACCTTGCCTTTGCCATCGATCAGGCGCCCTTCATTGCTCTCGATATACTCGGGGTCTTTGCCTACGCCCAAACCCGACGAATTGTCGTGGTCGTTGTTGAACAGGGTCTTGACACCCTCCGTGAAATCCGGGTCATTCGACACCTGCACGATCACGTCGAAATACACGCGCTCGGACATGTGGTAATGCCACACAAGAATCGCATAGATCTCATGCTTTTTCTCGAGGTCGATCTGCACCCACTGGAGGCCTCGGTCGAGCTCGACGATGCTCTTTTCCTGAAAACCCTTGTCGCCGTCGGTGATCATCGACAGTTTACCCATCGAAGGCGTCTTGTCGCTGCTGGTAACAGGCTTGCCTTTCGAGACCAGCTCGGTGCCCGCCGGGGCCATAAACGGCTCACGGGGCTTGAAGCTGAACTCGAGCTGCTCAGACCAGTAATCCAGCGGCGTGCCCATGAAAGACTTCTCGGGCAACTCGATCTTCAGCGGGGCCAGCTCTTCCTCGGCAAACGCTGGCGCGGCGGCACACAGAACTACGGCGGTGCCGATAAGGGTGATCATTATGCGTTTCATTCGTAACCTCCTTAAACCTAAAGACTTTCCGTCAGCCTCATCCAACACTACTAGACGCACCCACAGCCCGGAATATTCATGGCAATCCCATGAACACGCCCGAGTGCACTCATGCAAAGTATCGCGTTTATCTGCTCCAAATGTCAAATTTTGCCCTCGAACTGCCTTCGAACTTCGGAACCCCGAGTAGTCTGAAGCAAAGAGCATTCACCCTCTGGCTTTCCGGGCACGCGCCTGGATATCGAAATACCTTAGGGTGTGATAAGGGCAGATACCAGAGGCTGAACGAATAAACGCCGCCCAGCGCCCTTCCGACAGACATCACCAGTGCTTATCCGCCACCTGCGAAACGTGGCGTTGATGACTCGGAGGGGCCAAACCTGCTATGCTCGGGGGAAATGACCGTTTACGGGGTGATACCGAGAAGGATTCTGCGTCATGAACAAGCACCGTTCCATTTCCCGCGAGTATGCAAATGCACTGACCCGCCGAGCTTTTCTGCGTTCATCCATTTTGGCCACGGGGGTCGCAACACTGGGGGCGCCCGCCATTGCCCAGCCCGGAAGCGCCAATGACCGTTTGAACGTTGCCGTAATCGGCACGGGCGGGCGCGGCACGGGCAATATGAATGCCGTCAGTTCGGAAAATTTCACCGTCGTATGCGATGTGAACGAAGATGCCCTTAATCTGGCATCGAGAAGAGCTCCAGACGCGCGCCGCGTCACCGATTTTCGGAGGGTCTTCGATTACGCAGACGAGTTTGACGCAGTCGTAATCAGCACCACAGACCATACCCACGCGTTCGCGACGCTTCCCGCGCTGCAACTGGGCAAGCATGTATTCTGCGAAAAGCCGCTCACGCACAGTGTCTGGGAGGCGCGCATCATCCGCGAGGCCGCCAACGTGGCCAACGTGGCCACCCAGATGGGCATACAAATTCACGCCGGGGACAACTACCGCCGCGTGGTCGAGCTGATTCAGACCGGGGCCATCGGCCCGGTCAGCGAAGTGCATGCGTGGGTGGGCCGCGCATGGGGCTGGCACGCCTCCGAAGAGGACTGCCAGGCGGCCAACGATATCGTGTGTGTGCAGGACCGCCCCGCGGGCGAGGACCCGATTCCCGAAAACCTGGACTGGGATCTCTGGATCGGCCCCGCCCCATGGCGCCCCTTTAACGAGGTCTATTTTCCCGGACCCAAATGGTACCGGTGGTGGGATTTTGGCGGCGGCACGATGTCGGACCTTGGGGCGCACTGGATCGACCTGCCGTTCTGGGCGCTCAACCTTGACCACCCGCTCACCATCGAGGCGGACGGCCCGCCCCCGCACCCCGAGCTCGCGCCTGCGTCGATGTCGGCCAAATACGAATATGGCGCGCGCGGCGAGCGGCCCCCGGTCACGTTGACGTGGTATCAGGGCAGGCTCAAACCTCCGATTCTCGAGGACGGCGGAATTCCCGCATGGGACAGCGGCGTGCTGTTTGTGGGTGAGAAGGGCATGCTGCTCTCGGATTACGGAAATCATGTACTTCTGCCCGAGGAAGACTTCGCGGACTTCGAGCGGCCCGAGCCGTTCATCCCTGCGTCGATCGGGCACCACGCCGAATGGGTCCAGGCATGCAAGACCGGCGAGCCGACCACGTGCAACTTCGAGTACTCGGGCTGGCTGACCGAGGCCAACCACCTCGGCAACGTGGCCTACCGCGTGGGCAAAAAGCTCGAGTGGGACCCCGTCCGTCTCGAGGTGACGAACGTGCCCGAGGCCGCGCCGCTTATCCGCCGCGAATACCGCGAACCGTGGGAACTGGTGTAGGCTCGGTCCGTTAAACGACAGGGGCTACGAACTCATACGCAGGATCTCGAAACCGTGTTTCGGGGCGGAGGTGCCTTTAAGCATGACGGAGCCGGTTGGGCGGGCTTCGACCCTATCCTTGATGATAGCGTAGGTGGATTCGCCCACGACAACTTGCCCCGGCCCCGCAATCGAGCAGAACCGGCGGGCCACGTTTACCGCGTCGCCCACCACGGTAAACTCCATGCGGTCGGGCGAACCGACATAGCCCGCAATGGCTTCACCCGTGTTTATTCCTATGCCGATATCAAAGGTGGGTTGTCCTGCGTTTTTGCGTGAAGCGTTGAACGCTTCGTTCTTGCGTTGCATGGCCAGCGCGGCGCGCACGCAGCGCTCGGCGTCATCGGGCGCGCCAATCGGCGCGCCAAACACCGCCATGATCTCGTCGCCGATAAATTTGTCAAGGGTTCCCGCATGCGCGAAGATGATCTCGGTCATGGCGGTAAAATGACTGTTCAGCATCATGACGAGTTCGAACGGGGCCAGGCGTTCGGCAATAGGCGTAAATCCGCGGACATCGCAGAACATCGTGGTGACGGTGCGTTTGTCACCGCCGAGCCGTACCGAGGTATCGTGTTGCATCACTTGTTCGACGATCGCCGGCGAGAGGAATCGGCCCAGATTGGCGCGCCTCTTTTCCGCCTCGACCGCTTCTTTGTGCAGACGCACGTTTTCGATGGCCATGGCCGATTGCGCGGCAAGCGACGTGAACAACTCGAGGTCTTGATTCGAGAACGCCGCATCCGGGCACGTGGTGTCGAGGTAGATCGACCCCGCGACGCGCCCTTCCGTCTTGAGGGGCGCGCACATGGCCGTCGTAATCGCCTGCCGGATGATGCTCGCGCGGCCGCCAAACTGACCATCATGGTCGCGATCAACCATAAGCACGGGTTCGCCGTCGGTGGCGGCTCGTTCGGCAATGCCCATGCTCGGCGACCCCGCCTCGAGCTCGCGGCCCATATGGCGCGCAATCTTGACCTCCAGCCGGCCGCTCTTGTCATCCCGCAGCAACACAAACCCGCGCTCGGCTTCCATCACCTCCATGACCTTGTCGAGCATCGCGGCCAATCGCCGTTCGAGGTCAAACTCCGAAGCCATCAGGTTGCTGGCTTCGTACAGCGCGGCCAGCCGGCGATAGGCACGGCTCATCGAAATGAGCTCGGATGGGGGCGGTGTCTCGGCCGCGGCGGGACCCGCCGGGGGTTGGCCCCGCTTGCCAATAAGCGTCATACTGCTACCAACCCGGTCCATTTCCGCCCGGATTTCGTCCAAATCCTGTATGATCGAGGAGCCGCGCCGTTCCGTATCGGGCGCGGCCGGCGGAACAGCGGGCTCGGGCTGGCGGTAGATGATGTGGCACTTGCTGCCCAGCCAGATGTCGTCCTGGTCGGACAATACGCGTTCCGCGATGCGCTCACGGTTGACATAGGTGCCGTTCATGCTCTTGAGATCGGCCAGCACCGCCTTACCGCCGCGGAACTCGATTCTGGCATGATGACGGGATACTTCGTCGGCCAGCAGGATGACATCGTTGTCTTCGGCCCGGCCAAGCAGGACGGTAGCGCCTGTGATCGGCACTGTCATTGGCGCCAGACCCGGTTGTTCGATATACAATTCCGCCATGGTCCGCATCCCCGGATTGCCGCCGATGATAGCAATACGGGGCCAAAGGGTCAACGAGCACTGAGACGAAATCGCTGGAGACGAAAGGGCGCAGGATAAGCTGTTTGAAAGCAGAATTCGAGGAGGAACACCGCGTATGCATCTGCAAGACCTGTGCAGCAGGTACAACATCCGCTTCAAGCGGCAACTTGGCCAGAATCTTATGGTCGACGACAACATCAACCGGATCATGGCCGATGCAGCCAAACTGACGCGCGAGGACGACGTTATCGAGGTGGGCGCGGGGCTGGGCGCCCTGACGCAGTACCTCCATCCCGCGGCAAAGCGCGTGCTGGCCATCGAGATCGACTTTGCATTCATGCCGTGTCTCGAGGACCGCTTTGGCGATGTGGACAATGTCGTGCTGTTTCGCGGGGATATTCTGAATCACGGAGTCGATAAGCTTGCCGCCGAATTCTTGCCCGGCGGCACCCGGTATCACATGCTGTCGAATCTACCCTATTACATCACCACACCGATTCTATTCCATTTCTGGGAATCTCCGCTGGCCATCCGCCAGATGGTGGTCATGGTGCAGGAAGAAGTGGCGCAACGGCTGACCGCCGCCGTGAACACGCCGGATTACGGCATGCTGGCCATGGCAGCCCGCTATTACGGCGACGTGGACATTGTGCGCCGCGTGCCCCGCACCTGTTTTCGGCCTCAACCTCGGGTCGATAGCTGCGTGGTGCGGTTGCGCGCACGTGAGACGCCGCTGTATGCTGATATCGATCGGGGTTTCTTGATGCAGCTTATGCGGACGGCGTTCGGACAGCGCCGCAAGACGTTGCGCAATTCACTGACGAAATCGGGCGGGTTTGGCGCGCCGCGCGAGACGGTGCTCGAGGCCTTCGAGGCCACCGATATCGACCCCGAGCGCCGACCCCAAACGGTCACCTTGGACGAGTTCGCACGGCTGGCCCGCGAAATACGGTCACGCCTCGGCACATAGCACGCAATCACGAGAGACAGGAGCAGGGTCGCGATGATCAAACCCACGCCGCACAATGCCACTCTACCGGACGGTTCCGCGCCGCTTCTGGACAATTGCCATGCGTATGTGCTCGATGCTCTCGCGAGCGGTGTTCTGGCCGTGGACGCGCATGAACGCATCCTCGCGGCCAACGAGGCGGCCCACACGCATCTCGGTATCGAGGGGGGCACGTTGAAACCGGGCGCGCCCCTGGCAACTCTACCGAACCTGGAGACCATGGCGGCCTACTTCGAACAGGTGATGGCCTCTGGAGAGCCCCTCGAGCGCCAAGAGTTGCTGGTCGACGCGGGTGGCGAAGAGAAGAAAGAAATCGGCTTGTCCGCCGGACCGCTTATGATCGACGGCGAGGTACGCGGCGTGGTGTTTCTTTTTACCGACATGACAGTCCGCCGCAAGTTCGAGCGCGCGGCCGAGATCAACCGGCAACTCGCGGCGCTTGGCGAACTCACCGCCGGGGTCGTCCACGAATTGCGCAATCCGATGAGCGTCATCAGTGCCATGGCCGAGATTCTCATGCGCAAACTCGGCAAACCGGATGAGCGCTACCCGGCGGCCGAGACCATTTTTCGCGAAGCCGCAAGTGTCGAGAAGGCCATCTCGCAGTTTCTGGGTTTTGCCCGCCCCTACGACGTGCGCCCGGTCCATTGCACTTCCGACGAGATTGTCGCCCGCGCAATGCAATTGTGTTCGCGCCGCGCGGAAAAACTCGGCGTTTCCCTGCACAGCACCGTACCCGAAGGGCTGCCCGACATGAAAGCCGATGTCGGCCGGGCTGCCCAAGCCTTGGCCAACATCATCAATAACGGTATTGACGCGGCCGGTCACGGCGGCGAAGTTTGTCTCGAGGTGAAGCGCATTGGCGGCGAGATCGTATTCGAGATTACCGATACGGGACCCGGAATCCGGGTAAAAGGCGGCGAAGATGTGTTCAAACCCTTCTTCACTTTGAAAGAGGGGGGCACTGGACTGGGCTTGGCCATCGTCCACCGCATCATCACCGCCCACGACGGCGCGGTAAGCCACCATAACCGGCCCGAAGGCGGTGCGTGTTTCCAAGTGCGCCTGCCTATCGAACCGGGGGCGCTGCGTTAACCCGCAGACTTGCGGTGCAAAGAAGGCGCCTGCTCTTTCTCCAAACGGATTGCTTCGGGATACTTCACAGCAGCCTCCGGCATCGGAGAATCGCAACCCATTGCTGCAAAACATGTGCGTAAGGCTTTGCGCAAGAACTCGGATGTTTGCCAGCGGAAAACCGTGGGATGTCCGGGTCGAGCGTGTCAGGCACGGGGGGCGGCCGGCAAGTAGACGCGCACCGTTGTTCCCTCACCGGGCGCACTGGATACGCAGACATGCCCGTTGTGAAGCCGGACAATACGCATGACCCCGGCCAGGACCGGTCGGCTCGGGGCCAACGCGTCCGCCGCAGCCGGTTTGAACACCTGCTCCAGAGTGTCTGAATCCATCCCGCAGCCGGTATCCTCGACCGTAAGCAAAACATACGGCCCCGGCGGGAGGCCCGTAGCTCGGGTAATGCACCCTTTTGCGAGCATCAGGTTGCGCGTCTCGAACGTCACGCGGCCTTCGTCCTTGATGGCATCCACGGCATTGAGCGCCAGGGCCAACAGCATTTCTTCGATGAGGCGATCATCGCCCCGGATCAGCCATGCGTCGGGGTCAACCCTTCGCCGGACAACGACCTGCGGCCACAAACGCGGCTCTTCCGCGCGCAGCACAGCACAGACGTGGCCGTTCACGCAGACGTTCGCAAAACGCCGCCGCCGCCGAGGGGATACGCGGGCCCCGACGTCTTCCGGTTGTGTGCGGACATGCGCAGCGTTCGCCCAAGGACCGTGCGCGATGCCTTTTCCGCTATAGACAACTGCACTCACCGCATCCCCCTCTCCCCATGGCATGGCGGGACGTTTCTGTTGCACCAAACACGAAACGATAGAGGTGATTCCTGCCCGGTCATTATGGTAAGCGCTTCCTCACCACATGTCAATACCTTAATGCCCTCGACCCATCAGGTCTTGCGTCAAGGCTCGCTCCTTGGGCGTCGCCATCCATTGCTGGCTTACCCCACCACCCCGGCCTTCTATCCGGTTTCTGTACGTCCAGTCCGGCTTTTGCCTCCAGCTTACTCCAGACCCCGCCTCGCGGCGGCGCCCTTGCTCTTGGCTAGCAATTCCCACCATCAGGGCTTGCGGGGGACTTTCACCCCTTAGATTCGCGCCGTGCTTGGCACACAAAAAAAGCGCGCCGGCCCAAGAGGACACGGCGCGCTGGATAGCGGGGTGACTGCAATCTACATCATACCGGGCATACCGCCCATGCCGCCCATGCCGCCCATACCACCCATGCCGCCGCCAGGACCGCCCGGCGCGGGGGCTGGCTTCTCGGGCTCGGGGATGTCGGTCACGAGACACTCGGTGGTAATAAAGCACCCGGTTACGCTCACGGCATTTTGAATGGCGGTCCGCAACACTTTGGCGGGATCGATGATGCCTGCCGCAGCCAAATCCTCAAACTCTTCGGTTTCCGCGTTGAGGCCGATATTGGCCTTGGACCCTTCCACCTTCTTGACAACCACGGCCCCTTCGAGGCCGGCATTGTTGGCAATTTGCGCCAGCGGCTCCTCGAGCGCGCGCATCACGATATCGGCGCCGATGCGTTCGTCGCCCTCGAGGTCAAGGGACTTCAGACTCTTGCGGGCGGCGATATACGCGACGCCTCCGCCGGGCACCCAGCCCTCTTCGATGGCTGCGCGTGTGGCGTTCAGCGCGTCTTCGGTGCGCGTCTTCTTGTTCTTGAGCTCGATTTCGGTAGCGGCGCCGACGCGCACCACCGCAACGCCGCCGGCCAGTTTCGCCAGACGCTCTTGCAGCTTCTCACGGTCATAATCCGAGGTGGTCATCTCGACAGCGCGGCGGATGGTCTCACACCGGGCCATGATGTCTTTCTTCTTGCCCGCGCCCTCGATGATCGTCGTGTCGTCTTTGGTGATCTCGATGCGCTTGGCACGGCCAAGATCCTTGAGCTCGACCCCATCGAGCGACGTGCCAAGATCTTCCGAAATAAACATGCCGCCAGTCACGATAGCGATGTCGCGCAGCATCTCTTTGCGGCGGTCGCCGAACGCGGGGGCTTTGACCGCGACCACGTTCAGGATGCCTCGAATGCGGTTGACCACCAGCGTGGCCAGAGCCTCGCCCTCGACGTCTTCGGCAATGATAAGCAGCGGCTTGCCGCTCTGGGCAATCGCCTGCAGCAGCGGCAGCATATCCTGCATGCTGCTGATCTTCTTCTCGTGGATCAAGACATAGCAGTCTTCGAGTACGGCCGTCATGTCCTCAGGGTTCGTCACAAAATAAGGCGAGAGGTAGCCGCGGTCGAACTGCATGCCGTCTACCACTTCCATCTCGGTCGTCAGACCCTTGCCTTCCTCGATGGTGATGACCCCGTCGTCGCCGACTTCGTCAATCGCAGTGGCAATCATCTTGCCCACATCCGTATCGCCATTGGCCGAAATCGCCGCGAGGTGCTCGATGTCGGCTGAGTCACGGACTTTCTTGCTCTGTTTCTGAATCTGATCGACCACTTTCGCCAGGGCCTTCTCCATCCCGCGCTTGAGGTGCATCGGGTTGGCGCCGGCGGTGACGTGCCGCAAGCCTTCATGAATGAGGCGCTGCGCAAGCACCGTCGCGGTGGTCGTGCCGTCGCCCGCCACATCCTGCGTCTTGCTTGCCGCCTGCCGCAGCATCCGCGCGCCCATGTTGGCGTATTCGTCCTTCAGATCGATTTCCTTGGCAACGGTTACGCCGTCTTTGGTAATGGTGGGCGCCCCAAACGATTTTTCGAGCACGACGTTGCGGCCCTTGGGCCCGAGCGTCACTTTCACTGCATCAGCTAACGCGTCCACACCTTCCAAAAGGGCAGTTCGGGCTTCTTGTTCAAACGCCAGTTTTTTGGCCATAACACAGTCTCCTCCACTCTAAAACCTACGATGTTTACCCGCGCGACGGCCGCATTTCAAGCGCGTCCGCAGGCGCTGCGTGTTTCCGTAAGATCTTCCTTACCCAGCGGTTGGGCTCTGCCGTCCGCACGCGAATAGCATCGCCAACCCCAATCCCATAAGGAAGACCCGCTTCGTTAGCACTCCTCGCGCCTGAGTGCTAACAATCGCCGATACTAGCACATGACGCAGCTTCTGTCAAGCACCCGAAAGGACCCGAAAGGACCGCGATTACCGAAGCGTTCCACAGAGTCCGAGGGCTCCGGGAGCGCTGGAGGGGGTGGCATGCCGCCGCTACCCGCAATACCTCACCAACTCAGGCGTGCGCGGACTTGGGTTGCGAAGAAGGCACCTGCTTTCTCTGCAAACAGACTGTCTTGGAATATTTCACAGCGGGCTGCGGCATCTGAGAATCACAATCCATACATGCAAAACCGTTTGTGTAAGACTCGGATGCCCCCAGTCGAAACCTGTGCTACTATCCGCTAG